>JBEDJV010000102.1:0-5850 GCA_041172545.1 Bacteroidota bacterium
GTTGTAAAGATGCCGAACGCCGCTTTAGAAAATGGAACGAAAAAATTTAACATCCATATTTTTGGTAATCATGAAGAAATCGAAGTGATTCAAACCAAATTTATTGGTCCAATGCTATAAGATATGAGATTTAGAAACGGAATTATTATTTCTATGATTGCTTTTGTAACGTTTATCGTTACGTTGGCTGTCATTATTAGTTCAAAAGATTCAGAGTTGATTAGTGAAGATTATTACATCAAAGAACAAGACTTTAATGAAGACTTTGAAGCACAACAACGCGCTGCTGATTATAAAAATCCCATTCAAGTTGTTGATCGTAATGAGTTCATCTGTTTTGTCAACACATCTAAACTAGACATTCAAAAACTAGATTTAGCATTTATCCGGATGAACCATGGTCAAGCAGATTTCACATTGAAAAATCAAAATCTTCGTACCTGTCTCCTATCCAAAAAACTTGAAAAAGGAAATTACGAGATTCAAATGCGCTATAAAGTCAAAAATCAAGACTTTTTGCAAATTGTTACTTTGTACAATAAATGACCTCCTTTTTAATCTTTGGTTTTCTTATTGGTTTAGCTTCCAATTTCCATTGTATTGGAATGTGTGGTCCTTTGGCATTTGCGCTTCCCATTGATCGCTCTAGTACTTATAAAAGCATTATAAGCGTATTTAAATACAATTCTGGAAGATTATTTACTTATGGTTTTTTAGGAATGATTGTCGGAATGTTTGGATTCAGTGTTTTACTTTTCAGCACCATGCAATGGCTAAGTATTTTAAGTGGAATACTGATTATCGGAATGGCTTGGTCTAATCAAGTTGAACAATGGCCAATCATTGGACTTTGGTCAAAAAAAATGAACGCATTCATTCAGCTCATTTTCCGAAGGACAAAAGAACTTCCTGTCGCCTATCGTTCCTTTTCCTTCGGCATGGCGAATGGACTTTTGCCATGTGGGATGGTTTACCTTGGATTGACAAATGCGCTTGGCAGTGGAACGCCATTATCATCCATTCTTTCCATGCTAACTTTCGGTTTAGGAACATTACCCGCAATGTTTTTCATGCCATTGCTTGCACATAGCAAATGGCAGATTCGAATGCCAAAAATCATTATCGCAATTGCGTTAACGCTTATTGGTTCCTTAACCATCATCAGAGGAATGAATCTTGGAATTCCTTATGTGAGTCCAAAAATGAATATGAAACGTACAACATCCCATCAAACACCTTCGCTCGAATGTTGTGAAGACACTTGTTCAATACCCCCTCGATAAGCAATGAACTTCTAACTTTATTTCTTAGGATGATATATGTTCATGGAGATGAAGAAACAAAAAATTAGGACAAAAAAAAGGCGACCAAATAGTCGCCTTTTTCTATTTATAAATTTTCTTACATTTTGATGAATTTCACAGATTCAGATTGTTTACCTGAATTGAATTTCACAATGTATGTTCCATTTGCAAGGTTATCTCCTTCAATTTGAAGTGAGTTCGTTCCTTCGTCCATCGATTTTCTGATGGATTTAACCAAACGTCCTGTGATCGAATATACTTGAATTTCTACCATTCCTGCATTTGCTAATTCAAAGGTTACTGTTGTATTGTCGCGTGTTGGATTCGGGTAAGTTTTCAATTTAGAATCAAATTTCACATTACCTGTTGAACCATTTTCATTCAATCCTAAGAATGCTGTTGATCTCCAAATTCCACGTCCAAACGTTCCTAAGTAGATTTCACCTGGACGATCATTACCTTCATTAAAGGCTCTCCAAGACTGACGAACTTCATAAACTGGAGTTCCTTCAAATCCTGCAGACGAATTCTCCCAAGAAGCTCCACCATTTGTAGAGATGAATGCGCCACTAGATGTTCCAACAACGATTACATCTGGGTTATTACGGTCAATGATTCCATCGTAACAAGCCACACCTGGAGTCGTTATTGCCGTAAGAGCAGTAAATGTAGGTGTCGTAACGTTTGCATTCAAACTTCGGCGATTCACACCATTAAATCCAGCAAAGCAGATGAGGTCGTTTCCGTTGCTCGGATTCACTGCGATTCCTTCATAAGAAGTAGATGTAATTTTTGTTGCTGTAGTAAAACTTGGACTTGACGTTGTTCCACCGGAAGTAACATATCCAACTTTAGTAACAAAGTTCGGATCACTTGTGTAAACAGAACCTAATCCGTCAATTCTCCAAACACCATTTCCTGAACTAACGTAACAGTGATTTAAGTCCTTAGAAAATTCAACATCAACAGAGTTAAATGTTCCACCACCGATATTTCTCGCAACACAAACCCACTGAGGACTAGTAACAGCCAATCTTAAGGCATTTCTTGTTCCCCATAATTCACCATTGTTTGCATTCACATAAACAAGGAACCAAGATTGGTATGGATCTTGAACACGTACCGTGTCCCAAGCAACATTGTAGATTACTGTGTCGCTTCCCATAGAAACTGTTTCTCCTGTTGCTGCATTCACACCAAAGTTCTCATTACCCACCGTTAAAGAAGGATCCCAAGCTAAGGTATCGTCAAAATAATACGCTGTTGGAGCAACGAATGTAATTGAGTCACCAGAAGACAAAGAAGGTACACGAATAATTGATCCTGCAGCATAATTTTTAGTAGGAATCAAGGTCACTGAATCTTGAGAATTCAAGTCATAATGTTCTGCAAGGAAAATTTCAGAGTGGAAAGGGTGATTTGGACTTCCGTCTGTTCCAGCTGCATCATACGAAGCAGGCAAAGATGGAACAAATGAACTAAACGTTTGTCCTTTGTCCCCTGAACGAGAAATAGAGTTGTAATAAACGGTAGAGAACATTACACGAGGATTAAAGAATGAAATCTCACATTCAAATCCATCACCACCATTTACTTCTCTAAATTCTTGTGGAGTTGACAAACTAAAGTCGTTGTATAGGGTTCCGTTATCTTGTGCTCCTCCCATTACTGCTCCTGTTCTATCAAAAGCAATTCCGTAGAACTGAGTAACGTTATATCCTCTATTCGATGGATACCAAGATTCACCAAAATTATTAGAAACACCTATTCCACCATCGTTACCAATGTACAAACGGTTGTTTGCATCCCATTTCATTTCATGATTATCTGCGTGCGCATAAATTGGTGAGTTTGGAGAAACGAACCACTGACTAATTTTCTCGAATCCACCTTGTGGAGGATTGTTCACCATTTGTTTCCATTTCCAAATATCAATACCTCCAATAAAAATCATTTCAGGATCCGTTGGTTTAACTGAAACGATGCTATTGTAAGTTCCTTGGTCTCTGTAGATATCAAATTCATTTGGTGGACCAGAAGCTCCAACAAACTGACTCCATGTATCACCGTCGTTGTGAGACACATGCATACTCATTAAGTTTCCATTGGTACGAACAGCGTAAATAGAATAATGATTAGACGAATTTTTAATTGGCGAAATAGCATACTCAATACGAGCTGCACCGTTAGGAACTAGATCATTTGCAGCAGTTCCGGATTTATCCACAAACGCAACACCTGCATTTGTTGAAACAAATGTTTTGTTCGCTCCAAAAGAGGCAACTACAACATTTCCGTCTTTTGACATTTGTAATGCAGCACAACCACCATTCACACCTGGAATAGAAACAGATGATAGAGCAGTATCGCCTAATTTCCATTTTTTTAATCCTGTAGATGTCGCCATCCAAACATAATTGTCTGCATTTGAACTAACAATCTCTGTACAGCTAGAAGTTCCTGGAATAGATGTCCATGTTGTTCCGAAATCCGTTGAATACCAAACACCATTTCCATTCCAACCTTCATTGTTCGAACCTGTCGCAACGAAAATAGTATTGTCCGGAGTTTGCGTCATGGATGAAATGAATGGATTCGCTCCCGCAGCAAAGTAAGACTCTACGCGGTCCCAAGTGTTTCCCCTGTTCAAAGAGACGAATAATCCACCGGAAACACCACCAGCCCATACACGGTTGATGTTTGATCTGTCTGGTTGAATCGCACGCGTTCTTCCACCAATGTTATCTGGACCCATCGATTCGAAAACGATCGATTTGGATTTCTTCATTTTACGAATTTGACCATCAATCTGAGCCAATTTTTCTGCAGATACTGGTTGACCAGTAGTTACATCAATGTAACGCGCTCTTAACCAAGCCATCGCATCATCGGAAGATTTCTCTTGTAATGAAGTTAAACTTTCTTGCTTGTATTTTCCTTCAGAAGGAAACAACATAAAAGCACTGACTGCAGCGGAAACAATTCCTGCAAGCATCAGAGAACCAAATACATAGACTTTCTTATTCATAGACTATTTTTTTTCTTTACTATTTTCGACTGCCAAAATAAGCAATATTCCTTAAAGTTAATACAAATTTAACTTCAAAAAAAATATAAACCACAATTCAGGCTAAAATTTAAACAACTCAATCAAACAAATGTTTTTCAGCGTGGTAAGAGGAACGAACGAGGGGTCCACTTTCCACATATCGGAAGCCCATTTCCAATCCTAAGATGCGGTATTTTTCAAATTGCACAGGCTCAATAAATTCCACAACAGGCAAATGTTTTGGTGTCGGTTGTAAATATTGACCTAAAGTTAGGATATCTACTCCAACAGCTCTTAAATCCTCCATCGTTTCAATCACTTCATCCTCCGTTTCACCAAGCCCGAGCATGACACCTGATTTTGTTCTCATACCTCCTTTTTTCAAGCGGAACAAAACCTCTAAACTTCGATCATATTTTGCTTGAATGCGCACTTGTTTTGTCAGTCTTCGAACGGTTTCTAAATTATGGGAAACAATTTCCGGAGCCACATCTATCAACACTTGCAAATTCTCCCATTTACCTGCGAAATCTGGTATTAATGTTTCCAAAGTAGTACCAGGAGACTGTTGACGAATCGCCCGAACGGTTTGTGCCCAAATCCCTGCTCCACCATCTTTTAAATCGTCTCGATCAACAGAGGTCACCACAGCATGTTTGACACCCATGATTTTCACGCTGTTCGCTACTCTGCCTGGCTCAAACTCATCCACCTCTTCTGGCTTTCCTGTTTGAACTGCACAGAAGCCACATGAACGGGTACAAATGTTGCCGAGAATCATAAACGTTGCCGTTCCTTCCCCCCAACATTCACCCATATTAGGACAACTTCCACTTTCACAAATGGTGTGTAATTTATGCTGATCAACTAAACCACGAACGGTACGGTAATTTTCACCTGTCGGTAATTTTACACGCAACCACTTTGGTTTTTTGATACGGATATTCGTTTGTTCGATGTCGTTTTCCATGTTGATAATTAAACAACTATTAAATTGAAATGTTTACCGGAATCGTCTGTTCAATTCTAGCAACAAGCGCTAACCTTTCCTCCCACAGATTCTTCTCATTTACATGATTCTTATTACTGAAATCAGAAAGGAAAATAAAAAATTCTTTTCTCCAGTTATACCAAATAAGTCCAATTAGTCCCAATGAAATATAGTAGGCAAAAACGGGCCAAAATCCAATAGACAGCATTCCCGGTAACACAAAAAGTAAAGGAAGATTAAACAATTGCATGCTTAACAAGGTCATGACCATTTTAACAGAACACCAAAATACTTCACGTTTGAAGGATTTCTCTACAAAACGCTTCGTAAAGAAATAAGGGGTGTATGCATGAATAAATCCTAAAATTGCGGCCGGAAATAAAAGCATTAATAGCATTCCGCGAAGGAATTGCTTTGAGTTCATCCGGCGATACAGCACATCTTCTGTGATTTTTTGCTTGTTTAGTTTTTTAAAATAGTCCTGAACCTCTGTACTAAGGTTACGC
>JBEDJV010000103.1:0-6782 GCA_041172545.1 Bacteroidota bacterium
ATGAGCACTTGGCTTGAAGACGCTCCGAAAAAAAATAGTTTTAAAATGCTCATTTCAACTATCAAGGAACTATGATCAAAGAATGGATTTCCGAATATAAGCCCAAAAATGAAGATGAGATTTTGGACGCACTGCGCGAAATCATGCAGGAAATCACCTTGGCAGCCTTGTCTCGAACTGATTTTTTTGAAAAAGCAGCATTTTATGGTGGAACAGCACTTCGTATTTTCTACGGGCTAGATCGGTTTTCTGAAGATTTAGATTTTTCACTTTTGAAAGCAGATGAAGGGTTTACACTAGAGCCTTATTTTTCAGCAATTCTTACTGAATTTGAGGCATTAGGGATTAAGGTTCGGATCAACGAAAAAGAAAAAGCAAAACGTTCATCAATTGAGTCGGCTTTTTTGAAAACAGAAACAATTTGGAAAGAATTGGTACTTGAAGATATTTTGAAGCAAACAGGCGTTAAATCTAATAAGCCCATCAAAATAAAAATTGAAGTGGATCGGAATCCACCATTAGGCTTTCAAACAGAAGAAAAGCTATTGATTCGCCCATTTTCCTTTTATGTGCGGTGTTTTAAACTCCCTAGTTTGTTCGCAGGAAAATTGCATGCACTTCTTTATCGAAAATGGAATAATCGAGTAAAAGGTCGTGATTGGTATGACCTTGAGTGGTACATAAAGAAAGGTATTCCGTTGGATGCAGCTCATTTCTTACTCAGAGCCCAAGACACCACAGACTGGAATGCAGAAATCATCACTAACGAACAGATCCTTGAATTAATAAATCACAAAATTGAATCGGTATCCTTTACAAATATCAAAGAGGATGTCATTAGATTCATTAAAGACGAAAAAGTACTATCCATTTGGAGTGCTAAGTATTTCAAAGATTTGGTTGAAAAGATGAAGTTCGAAAATTCATCGTCAGATTAATCAACCCAATCCCTCACCCCCTCCAAGTCCTCATAAAAGTTAGATTTATCGAACCTAAGGGTCACAAGCAAAAACCAGCACGTAAGTGCTGGTTTTACAAATCCATGGGAACACGTGCCAGCGTAATCCGATAGACAGAGCGAGAGCGAGCAACGAGAGCGGTGTGACTTTTTCATCTTGCAATGAACAACTATTTTCCCCTAACTTTACAACGAATGAGCAATCACGTGATATGTTCCTGAAGTTTTCCTAATATGAAAGTATTCCTAGTGTCCTTCTTTGTTCTGCTGTTTCATTGCTCTTACGGACAGAATTACGTGCCGTTCAATGCAACAAGAGTGGAGGTGGATAAAAGATTAATGATCGGACTAGGAACTTGGGCCACAACGAATTTCGTTGCTAGTGGAATTGGTTGGTCGCAGGCTAAATCGATGGAATCCCTGTATTTTCATCAAATGAATGTGATGTGGAACGTCGTAAATATCGGACTTGCCATTCCTGGATACCTCAAAGCGAATAAAGCAAAAACGGATTTAAGCTATGAGGAAACCCTTCGTGAACAGAAAAAGACAGAAAAGATTTTTCTCATCAACACATGTGTGGATGTTGCGTATATTTCCAGTGGATGGCTACTCCTAAATAAATCGAAAGAATTGGGGCCATTTGAACAGCGACAAAGCGGCTATGGAAAAAGTCTTTTACTACAAGGTGGATTTTTATTTGTGTTTGATTTGACCGCTTATCTCACGCACACAACGCATGCAAAACAACTAGTGAATTCCTCTATGGGGTACTTAGGTGTCAGTCGGACTGGAATAGGTTTAAGTTGGAATATTCCACCAGTAACGCTGAATCACAAGCGCCGTTTTTTGTAGTTATCAGCAGAAAAGAAGAAGTTTGATTTTCATCAAACTTCTTCGGGGATAAACTAAAACCCACTCAACAAACTATCATAAGCATCGTTAAAGGATAAACCTCCCGATGTTCGTTTCTTTGATAATTGTTTGAATTCAACCAAAGCCCATAAGATAAATTCCATTAAAAACGGAGCGTCGATCGAAGCCACTTTTGGTTGGTATTTATGTAAGAGCATATCTAGCGGTTTAATGGACAAGAGTGCCGTTTCATACGTTTCTTCATTAGCATCGTCGGCTAATTCAAATGCATCTGCTTCGAAGAACCATTTGAGCACTTCGTCGTACGGAGTTTCTTGGCCTTGTTTCTTTAGTTTTTCCACTTTGGGGAAATATTGAAGAAACAAGGTTTTCGTTGCTTCACTGATGAGGTGCTGTGCCACAAAAGACGTTCCTTCTTGTTCTCCTTCGTAAACTAATTCCATTTTCCCAGTAATGGATGGAATCATTCCAATGAGGTCACTGTATCGAACCGTTGTTTCTTTTTCGTTGTTCATCAACGCGCGTCGCTCCGCTGTACTGATCAAATTCTCGTATGCGGTGATGCTCATGCGGGCACTGACGCCACTTTTGTGGTCGATGTACTCACTCTCACGGGCCTCAAACGCGATTTGTTCCAAAATGTCTTTCGCTAACTCAGGCACATGAACTTGACACGTTCGGTTGTCCAGTTTTTCGGATTCCTGTTGGGTGATTTTCTTCGCTGTTTGAATGTCGGCGGAGTAATGTGTTAGAATTTGTGAACCAATGCGGTCCTTTAACGGTGTAACAATGCTTCCGCGATTGGTGTAGTCTTCTGGATTGGCTGTAAATACAAATTGTAAGTCCAAAGGCAAGCGCAATTTGAATCCACGGATTTGAACATCTCCTTCCTCCAAAATATTAAACAAGGCCACTTGAATACGTGCTTGTAAATCAGGAAGTTCATTGATGACAAACAAACAACGGTTTGCTCTTGGAATCATGCCAAAGTGAATCACGCGTTCATCAGCATAACTTAATTTGAGGTTCGCGGCTTTAATAGGATCAATGTCCCCAATTAAATCGGCAATCGTTACATCCGGCGTTGCTAATTTCTCAAAGAATCGTTCCGATCGATGCAACCAAGAAATCGGTGTGTTGTCTCCGTGTTCTGCAACCATGTCTCTCGCGAAACGACTAATCGGATGAAAAGGATCATCGTTCATTTCGCTTCCTGTCACATAAGGAATGTATTCATCCAATAAATTGACCATCAATCGAGCAATGCGCGTTTTTCCTTGTCCACGGAGTCCGAGTAAATTAATGTTATGCTTGGACAAAATCGCTCTCTCCAATTGTGGAATCACCGTGCTTTCATAACCGTGCATCCCTGGAAATGTTTCTTTTCCTGATTGAAGAGCCGTAATTAAGTTGTCTCTTAATTCCGTTTTGATGCTTTTTGATGCGTATCCGGATGCCTTCAAGGCGCCAAATGTCGTGATGGATTTATTCATTATTTTTTAGTTAATTCGTTTTTTTCTGTTTGTTTCATAATCGTGGAAAATCATTTCACCAAGTCCTTTTAAACCAGTGAAAAATGCTTTCCCTTTGTTTGACGCCGTAAATTGTTCAACAAACGATTGCAAGTACGGATCTTGAGCAATCATAAAGGTGGTAATTGGAATATGCATCTTTCTTGCTTGGGCAGCCATTGTATAGCATTTCTCCACAATCATTTGATCCAAACCATTACTGTTCTTGTAGTATTGTCCGTCTGGCATACGCAAGCAACTTGGTTTCCCATCGGTTATCATGAAAATTTGCTTGTTCGTATTTCGTTTTCTTCGCAAAATGTCCATCGCTAATTCTAGTCCAGCAACTGTATTCGTATGGTATGGACCAACATTTAAGTAGGGGAGGTCCTTGATTTTAATCGGCCACGCGTCGTTTCCAAATACAATGACATCTAATGTGTCTTTTGGATAGGAAGTAGTAATTAATTCCGCCAATGCCATGGCGACTTTTTTCGCAGGCGTGATGCGATCCTCACCGTATAAGATCATACTGTGACTAATGTCTATCATCAACACGGTACTCATTTGGGATTTGTGATGGGTGTCCTCAACGACAAGATCCTGTTCTGTGAGTCTAAATTCCCCAACTCCGTTATTGATTTGGGCATTTTTCAAACTTTCAGTAATGGAAATGTTTTCAAAGGAATCACCGAATTGAAAGTCGCGAAATTCTCCTGTGGACTCATCTCCTTGTCCGCTTTTTTTGGATTTGTGGTTCCCAGCACCATTCTTTCGAATCTTTCCGAAAATTTGGTCCATGGCATTTTTCCGCAAGACACGTTCCGTTTTGGCTGTAATGGATAATTGTCCATTTCCGTCAGGCTGAATTTCTTCACGTAAGTATCCTTTTTTCTTCAGGTCTTCAATGAAATCTTCCATGGTATAATCCTCTGAAGTCAGGTCGTACTCTTTGTCGAGGATGTTCAACCAGTCCAGGGCTTCGTCCACATCACCAGATGTGTGTGTGATCAATTCGCTAAAAACATCGAATAATTTATCGAACGGAGTTTGATTCGGGGTCTCGTAAGGAGTAAATACGTATCCAGATTTTCGCATGAGTTCGCTGTTTGATATGTAACACTAGGATTCACAAAAAGTTCATAGATAAAGTTTGTTGACGAAAAGAAAGTAATCAGAACAGTTTTACCTTCTTTTTTTCACATGCTGCAAATAGAGTTGCTCTACTTTTTCACGCGCCCAAGGAGTTCTTCGTAGGAAAACCAAACTGGATTTAATCGAAGGATCGTGTTTGAAGCAGTTGATGTTTACCTTAAATGCTAAATGCTCCCAACCATAATTCCCCACCAATTCTTCCATGATGGTGGCCAATTTGACTCCGTGCAGTGGATTGTTGGGTTGTGGGGTAGGACTTTGGTCTTGCATGCTTACTTTTTGGACACTAAAGGTACTAAGTTTCATGTGTGTTCGACGGAAACAATGATTAAAATCGACGTGATATTTTTTTCATTTTAGAAAAAATTGCCTGCATGTGATCCAATCCTTGATAAATATTCGAATTTCCAAATCCCAACCAATGGGTATACTGAAGGATCAATTGGTACCTTTCCTCTGAATAGCTTAAGTCTAATTCATCCCTTGAATTAAAACACAAGGGCTGATGGTGCGCAATTCGATTTCGAAACTGTCTAATTTTATCTAACTCTTGGTTGATTGTTTTTTGATTTGTTCCAATTGGCCGCTCTGTGAAAATGGTATGAATCTTTTGTCCACCGGCACGAAATTGAGGTCTGTCGAAGAGTGTTGTCCAAAATCCAAAGGATAATTCAGAGATTAATCGGTCGTGGGTATACTGATTCCTGGCAAGAAGTTTTTGATAATGCGCTTCAATAATGGATGCACTTCGCAGTCCATGAAATGCGCCGCCAAAACGACTTTGATGCACAAGCCAATCATGCTGTTTAAAATGTGCTTTGTAGTGCAAGTCTATTTTATTTCGCAAGGCGACTTCAAAGATGTGCATAACTCCGAACATTCGTTGAGATAAGTAAATGTTGTAACGGTAAAGTAGGATTGTTTTTTGTCGGTCATGATTCATAGCACGAGCAAAGCGACCAATTCTCGCTGGGGACAATAATTGTTCAAACTCCGGATACTTCATAATATCATAACCAAACTTTCATCAGATTATTGTTTGACGTTTTTTTTTTTTTGAGAATTATTGCAAATTAAAATAAAATGACTAGATTTGTAATGTAATACCCTGTCGTCCCTGCGCAAGCAAACTTCAGGGTTTTGTTTTTTATGGGCAATTTGTTTTTTTAAGCCCTCCGTCTCTCCAACTTTTTTTGTCTGTCCCCAAATTTCTTTTTGAATAAGATTTCACTTTGCTCGAACCCAGCTTTTGATGACAAGCCATTTTTACAAAATTCAAGTCCATTGGACAAACAAATTCTACCTACCTTTGTTTATATGACAATGATAGCAAGATTAACAGGAGTAGGAAAAGAGTATCAGGTGGGCGATCAAACCATTGTTGCTTTGAAACCTGTAGATTTAGAAATCAATGAAGGTGAATTGATATTGATCATTGGTCCATCTGGATCTGGTAAAACAACTTTACTTTCATTAATCGGCTGCGTCATCTACCCAAGTTACGGTGAGTTGTTTGTAAATGATATGTTGGTGAATGACATGTCCCAAAAACAATTAGCTGCACTTCGGTTGAATTCAATTGGTTTTGTCTTTCAAAGTTTTAATTTAATTGCTCCGTTGAATGCATTCGACAATGTGCTCATGCCCTTGCAACTCAAAGGCATTTCAAGTGCCATTGCCAAGAAAAAGGCAGAAGCAGCGCTTGATCTTGTGGGTATGTTGGATCGAAAAAAGAGTTTGCCTAAACAATTGTCGGGTGGACAACAACAGCGCGTTGCCATTGCACGTGCTTTGGTAACTGATCCAAAATTAATTTTGTGTGATGAGCCAACAGCATCATTGGATGCATCATCCATTTCAACAGTCATGAACGAACTTGTTTCATTGGCGAGAAGTGGAAAAGGAGTTTGTGTGGTAACACATGATCCAAGATTAATTGCTTACGCAGACAGGGTGATTAAAGTCGATGGCGGTCAAGCTAGTGAGATTTCAAAAGAAGGTTTAACAAATACGTTCTCAGTACATTAATTATGAAAAAATCAGCAATATTTCTTATGCTCTTGGTGGTAATCTCTGCTTGTGGCGGAAAAACAGAGGAGACTAAAAAGAAGAAAACCGATTATAAATTGAGTAAAATAGATCAATTAGTTGGAATCGCGCGCATCGAACCGGAAAGCAAAATCTGTCCAATTGGTTCAGAAATACCTGGGCGTGTCGTTTCCATTTTGGTTTCAGAAGGAGAAGCTGTCAAAAAAGGACAACTAATTATGTTGTTGGATGAA
>JBEDJV010000104.1:0-7214 GCA_041172545.1 Bacteroidota bacterium
CAATAATAAACGAACCTTGTAAGATTACCACGCGAAGATTGGGATAGTTCACACCTACCCCCGGGGAAGTCGACGCAATCAAAACCTTATAGGTACCGTCGCAAAATTTCTCTGCAGTTTTCTTTTTAACTCTTTCTCAAGGTCAGCAAAGTATTTTGCGATGAGATGAGTAAAGCGAACATCGCTATTTGCAATTAACCAGCTATGCAAAGCCATCAAATCAGGTAATGAATAAGCATACACGAGAATTTGTCAGCGTTTCGCTGGAATAATTGTGCATTAGACTGATCAACCAGTGCAAATGAATAAAATTTGAGTTGCTGGTGACGGTCTGGTAGTGCATGTATATCTCATCTCTAGACTGTGAAGTCCTGATTCTGTCTGGTATGTGCGGTAGAATGTCCTTTCGCAGCTTCTCTTCAACCTCAACGTTGAGAGTGCCAGAAAGGAGCACTAACTTGCAGTACAGGAAAGACTGCTTCATCATAGTGACAAATGACTGCCTGAAACCAGCGCTAGTATAAAGATTGTGCGCTTCGTCGATCACAACCGCCCAGATAACCTCAGCCGCCTACGTAAATCATCGCATATGTTTTGAAGAAAAAGAACAAACGATTTAATAAAATAAAAATGGAAAACGAAGAAAACCACATGAACATTGAACTATCTGAAGAAATTGCTTTAGGTACATATTCTAATTTAGCGATCATCACCCATTCGCCTGCTGAGGTGGTTTGCGACTTCGTTCAAATTATGCCGGGAATGCCGAAAGGGAAAGTTCGTTCACGCGTACTGATGACGCCACAAAATGCGAAACGTTTTTTACAGGCTTTAACGGATAATATTCAGAAATACGAGCAAAATTTTGGAGTAATTGATGATCCGCAAGCTGGGTTCCCGCCAATGAACTTTGGCACACCAAATACAATGGCATAATTTCACACAGATGATCCTGTCGATATGTATTCCTATTTATAATACAGATATTCGTCCGATTGCGACAGAACTAAATCGACAGATTCAAGCATTTTCATCGGAAGTCGAACTCCTTTTTTTGGATGACGCTTCCGATGTTTTTTTTCAGGAGTTAAATCGTAGTGTTGGAACTTTTAGCGACTACCAGGAGTTACCGGTAAATATAGGTAGGTCAAAAATTCGCAATGCATTTTTGCCTTTTGTTAAAGGAACACACTTGCTTTTTTTGGATGGGGATTCAATCGTGTATCGAAGTGATTTTATTCAGAAATACCTCGAATGCATTCGGGATCATTCCATTGAATTGGTTGTTGGCGGACGTGAGGAAACAACCATACGTCCTTCTCGCTATCATTTGTTGAGATGGGAATATAGCCGAAAAAGAGAAAGCAAAAGTACCGAAGAACGAATGGCAGATCGAAAAGGTGGATTTAAATCAAATAATTTCGTTGTAAAAAAATCAATTTTTGCAGAGAATCCATTCGATGAGTCTATTACAACCCATCGACAATCCGATTAAAAACGATGATTTGGTTGAGAATCATTTATTCCTATTAAAAACAAAGGATGCGGTTTCGAATGTTTGGCAGATTTCACAAAAACTTCAAAATCCCGGATTCAACGAGCAACAAAAATTGTTAAGACTTTCCATAGGTATCAGTAAGTCCCCAGTCATTCGATTCGTTGTTCATGGTTGCGGACAGGTTTTTCAGCCGCTATTGTCCTTTTTTCTAACGAAAGGTTATTTCCGATTATGGATGTTTGATGTATACCGAGTAATCGAACTAGAGCGAATAATTCGAAAGAACGGTACGAATCAGTAATTCCAACTTAAGTCGTTCAATTTCCCAATTTTCAATTTCAGAAGCCAAGCGACACGCTTCTTTTTGTTGCATCAGCAATTCAGGCTTACTTTTTAATTCGTTGATAGCAGCGGCAATCGCATCCGGACTTACTTCGGAAAGAATAGTACCAATTTGATGTGTTCTAATTACGCGTTCAATTTCCACTAAATTACTTGCCAATATAGGTGTGCCAGCGTGCATGTAGTCAAACACTTTATTTGGAAGGGAAAATTCGTAGTTTTTACTGAGTGGCTTGTCAAGGGTAAGTCCGAGATCTGCATGCATCGTAAATTGCATCATCTCTTCATACGGACGTCTCCCAAAGATTTTCACCTTATCTTCCAAGCGATGTATTTGAATGAGTTCTTTCACAACAGGCATGACATCACCATCGCCAACAAGCATGAGTGTAACGTTTTCCAATTGTTTCATCGCAAGGACAGCTTCTTCGATTCCACGTTCAACATTTAATCCAGATCCTTGAATAATGATTAAAAAAGAATTTTCCGGAATGCTTAATTCCACTTTGGAAAGACGTTTTCCGGAATGGTATATCGTGGGGATGTTTCTGATAACGAGCAGATCTTTTTGATAGCGATTTTTATAAGCTTGAGCAATCGAGTCGTTGACCGTAATAATGTGCGTTAATTTTGGAAAAATCATTTTTTCAATCCTCAACCAAATTCCTTGTGTTCGTTTTCGGTGGATTAACTCAGGCGACTCTGTAAATAATTCATGGCTATCATAGATGATTTTTGTCCCGGATAATTTACTCACAAGGAAATTAGGCAAAAGAGTATCGAGGTCATTCGCATAGAGAAGAGCTTTTCGATTAAACAAGAGAACGAAAAACAATCGAATATTCAATTCCGCATAAAAGAGTGGACCCTTTTCGAAGAGTAAGTTCAGTCGTTTTGTTCGGTATTTGCGATTATGAAGAGTTGGACTAGACTTTTTTTTTCTTCCAATCAACAAAACATCCATCCCCAAATCGTGTAGCACGGAACATGCTCTATGAACACGGTTGTCGGTGACCAAATCGCTTGATACTGAAACAATCACTTTTTGATTTAACATGGTAACAAAAGTAATGAAAACCACGTAGGAATGAATCGCGAATGGAAATGTGATAAAATTTTCAAATATTTTTTCAAAAAATTCTTTGAGATAAGAAAAAGTTTCATACATTTGCAATCCCAAATTGGTCTTTGGG
Source organism: Bacteroidota bacterium (assembly GCA_041172545.1). Lineage (GTDB taxonomy): Bacteria > Bacteroidota > Bacteroidia > Flavobacteriales_D > Crocinitomicaceae > UBA952. The sequence continues at coordinate 3,034 of JBEDJV010000104.1, forward strand.
AAATGAAAAAGTTCTTTATTTAAGAAAACCAACAATAAAATTGCCGATGTAGCTCAGTTGGCCAGAGCAGCTGATTTGTAATCAGCTGGTCGGGGGTTCGAATCCCTCCATCGGCTCAAATTGTAGGGGGGATACTCAAGCGGCCAACGAGGGCAGACTGTAAATCTGCTGATGTACATCTTCGCAGGTTCGAATCCTGCTCCCCCCACAAGAAAAGCAAAAAGCGGGAGTAGCTCAGTTGGTAGAGCTTCAGCCTTCCAAGCTGAACGTCGCGAGTTCGAGTCTCGTCTCCCGCTCACTTTTCAAAGAGCGCCGGTGTAGCTCAGGGGTAGAGCGCTTCCTTGGTAAGGAAGAGGTCACGAGTTCAATTCTCGTCATTGGCTCATTATGAAAAAAGAAGTTGAATCCTTTCCATTTGATGGCAAAGGATTTTATGATAAATAAATATATTATTAACTAAGTAACAAAAAAAAAATGGCTAAGGAAAATTTTGACCGTTCCAAACCACACGTGAACATTGGTACTATTGGACACGTTGACCATGGTAAGACTACGTTGACTGCAGCAATCTCTAGCGTTCTTGCTTCTAAGGGATTGGCTCAGGTTCGTGATTTCTCTTCAATCGATAACGCGCCGGAAGAAAAAGAGCGTGGTATCACTATTAACACTTCGCACATTGAGTACGAAACAGCAAACCGTCACTACGCACACGTTGACTGTCCAGGTCACGCCGATTACGTAAAGAACATGGTTACTGGAGCTGCACAAATGGACGGAGCGATTTTAGTAGTTGCTGCAACTGATGGTCCGATGCCTCAAACACGTGAGCACATCCTACTTGGTCGTCAAGTTGGTGTTCCTCGTTTGGTTGTCTTCATGAACAAAGTGGACATGGTAGATGACGCAGAGTTATTAGAATTAGTTGAAATGGAAGTACGTGAATTGCTTTCTTTCTACAAATACGATGGTGACAATGCACCAGTTATCCAAGGTTCAGCTTTGGGAGCATTAAACGGAGAGCCTCAGTGGGTTGCTACTGTTGATGCGTTAATGGATGCAGTTGATACATATATCGAACTTCCTCCACGTGATGTTGATAAGCCTTTCTTAATGCCAGTTGAAGACGTATTTACGATTACAGGTCGTGGTACAGTTGTAACAGGTCGTATCGAAACAGGTGTAATCAACTCTGGAGATCCAGTTGAGATCTTAGGGATGGGAGAATTAAAATTAACATCTACAGTTACAGGTGTTGAGATGTTCCGTAAAATGTTAGATCGTGGTGAAGCAGGTGATAACGCAGGATTATTGTTACGTGGTATTGAGAAATCTCAAATCAAACGTGGAATGGTTATCTGTAAACCAGGTTCAACTACACCTCACCAAGAATTTAAAGCTGAGATCTACGTATTGAAGAAAGAAGAAGGTGGTCGTCACACTCCTTTCCACAATAAATACCGTCCTCAATTCTATTTCCGTACAACTGACGTTACAGGAGAAATCTTCTTAACAGACGGACGTGAAATGGTTATGCCAGGTGACAACGTATCAATCACTGTTAAATTGATTGTACCAGTTGCTATGGATAAGGGACTTCGTTTTGCAATCCGTGAGGGTGGTAGAACTGTAGGTGCTGGACAAGTTACTGAAATCGTAGCTTAATAAGAAACAACATAGTTTTAAGTAAGGGGAGTTTTACAACTCCCCTTTTTAAACGGGTGTAGCTCAGCTGGTAGAGTGGTGGTTTCCAAAACCATTGGTCGTGGGTTCGAATCCTACCGCCCGTGCTCAATTAAAATTGAAATAAGTGTCAAAAATTAGATCATATTTTCAGGAAACTTACCAAGAAATGGTGCACAATGTAACGTGGCCTACTTGGAAAGAACTACAAAATAATACCATTCTGGTAGTTGTTGCATCTGTTCTCATTGCACTGCTTATTTTCGCAATGGATTACGCCTTCGGTATTTCCGGAGAAGAGGGATCTTTGTGGAAAGGATTACTAGGTTTTATTTACGGATCATTCTAACAAATACAGTAATGGCAGAAATTGTTAAGAAATGGTATGTAGTTCGTGCTGTAAGTGGCAAGGAAAAAAAAGTTAAGGAGTACCTTGAGTTAGAAATTTCTCGAATGAAACTGAATGATTATGTGAATCAAGTTCTCATTCCAACTGAAAAAGTCTTCAAAATACAAAACGGAAAAAAAGTAAATAAAGAAAAAGCTTTTTTACCAGGTTATGTATTGATTGAAGCGGCACTAGTTGGAGAGGTAAGTCACGTTATTAAAAGCATTCCAAATGTTATTGGTTTCTTAGGAACTGTTAAAGGTGGTGAACCTGTACCAATGCGCTTAGCAGAGGTGAACAGAATCCTTGGAAAAGTGGATGAATTAGCAACATCGGAAGAAGAGTTAAAAATTCCTTTTGTTGTTGGCGAATCTGTGAAAGTAATTGATGGTCCATTTAACAACTTTACAGGTATTGTGGATGAAATCAATGAAGAGAAAAAGAAATTAAAAGTGATGGTCAAAATATTTGGCCGAAAAAACCTTTTGGAGCTCAGCTATATGCAAGTTGAGAAAGAAGGGTAAAATTTGTATTAACCGTAGGAGTGAGTCCGATGATTAAAGCTTCCCATCACTGATTCACGTTGACTACATAATTTTAATATATATGGCTAAAGAAGTAGCAGCATTGATCAAATTGCAGATCAAAGGAGGCGCAGCCAACCCATCACCACCAATCGGACCTGCTTTGGGTGCGAAAGGTGTAAATATCATGGAGTTTTGTAAGCAGTTTAATGCTCGTACTCAAGATAAAATGGGTAAGGTAGTTCCTGTTGTTATCACCGTTTATGGTGATAAATCCTTTGATTTCGTTCTTAAAACACCACCAGCAGCGGTACAAATCATCGAACACACAAAAATCAAAAAAGGTTCATCTGAGCCAAATCGTGTTAAAGTTGCTTCCATTTCTTGGGATCAAATTCGCATGATTGCAGAAGATAAGTTGCCTGATTTGAATTGTTTTACCGTTGATGCAGCGATGCGAATGGTTGCAGGAACAGCAAGAAGTATGGGGGTAACCGTTAAAGGTGGAGTCGCTCCTCAATCCAAATAATTAATTGTTATGAAAAGAGTTTCTAAAAAAAGAAAAGAGATCTTGTCGAAATTTGATTTGACAAAGGTCTACACTCTATCTGAAGCATGTGATTTGGTGAAGGGAATTTCTACTACCAAATTCGATGCCTCTGTAGATATTTGTGTTCGTTTGGGGGTTGATCCTCGTAAAGCGAATCAAATGGTACGTGGAACTGTTGCATTGCCTCATGGAACTGGTAAGGATATCAAGGTACTTGTACTTTGTACTCCGGACAAGGAAAAAGAAGCAATCGAAGCAGGTGCGGAATACGTTGGACTTGATGACTACATTGAGAAAATCAAAGGTGGTTGGACAGACATCGACGTAATCATTACAATGCCTTCAGTTATGGGTAAAGTAGGTGCACTTGGACGCGTTTTAGGTCCACGCGGTTTAATGCCAAATCCGAAAACAGGTACGGTAACTATGGAAATAGGTAAAGCTGTAACTGAAGTGAAAGCCGGTAAAATTGACTTTAAAGTTGATAAATACGGTATCATTCACTCATCGGTTGGTAAAGTTAGTTTTGAAGGAGACAAAATTCGCGAAAATGCGAGTGAGTTGATTCAACAACTAGTTAAATTAAAACCGTCTGCTGCTAAAGGTACTTATATTAAAAGTATCTACCTGAGTTCAACGATGAGTCCAGGGATACAAATTGACGCGAAGTCTGTTACTGCTTAATACTTAAGAAAATGACAAGAGAAGAAAAAGCAAAGTACATCAGCGAGTTGGCGGCAGATTTATCTGCAAACAATGTGTTGTATCTAGCAGACACAGCAGAATTAACAGTAGAGACAATAAACGCTTTACGTAGAAGATGTTTTCAAACAAACATTTCCTTGCGTGTAGTTAAAAATGCATTGCTTCAAAAAGCGATGGACCAAGTAGAAGGAAAAGATTTTGGCGCATTGAGAGATGTGTTGAAAGGATCAACTTCTGTGATGTTCAGCGAAGTAGCTAATGCTCCTGCAAAATTGATTGCTGATTTCCGTAAGAAATCACCAAAACCAATTTTGAAAGGTGCATACATTGATGA
>JBEDJV010000105.1:0-1291 GCA_041172545.1 Bacteroidota bacterium
GGCATACAATCAAGATAAGCAAAACATTAATCTGTTAATGAAAAATGGTGAGATCATCGATTTAACCAAAGCTTCTGACAATTTGAATATTTCGGCATTGGCTCAACCAGTGGAAAAATATTTTCTTTGTTTCCCGGCTTAATTTAGGGCATTTACACAATAATTCCTCGATTCTACGTTATTCATTTGGTTTAAAAAATCAAAAGATGTAAAAAAAATACTTGAAAAGTTGTACTAAAGTGAAACTAATTGTATTTTTGTATGGAGAAAGTGGGAGAGAAGTTAAGAGACATCCTCTTTTTTGAATCGTATTTTGAAGATTTTTTTGTTCAACAGAAGCCTAAAGTAAAGGAGAAAATCATTTGGACCCTCGAGTTGCTACAAGAGTTGCCCGTGATTCCAAGTCAATACCTAAAGCACATTCACGGAACAGATGGTTTATATGAAATACGCATTCAAAACGGTGGAGATATTTTTCGGATTTTTTGTTTTTTCGATAATGGTCAATTGGTTGTGCTCATCAATGCCTTTCAAAAGAAAACACAAAAACTGCCACGAAGAGAAATCAAACGTGCCATTCAATTAAAAAAGGAGTATGAAAACAACAAGTAAATTACTGACATTAGATCAGTTCAAAGACAAACATTATGGTCCTAAAGGTTCAGAATCTCGCGATATCCTAGATAAAGGTTATCAAGAATTTCGTTTAGGAGCAATGATTCAGAGTGCAAGATTAGAGAAAGGGATGACTCAAGAACAATTAGCTACCAAAGTAGGTACCACAAAATCCTATATTTCAAAATTGGAAAACGACATGAAAGAAGTGCGTTTTTCTACCTTGAAGAAAATTGTGGAACTTGGTTTAGGAGGACAACTTGAGTTATCCATTCGTTTGTGATTATTTGCGCACAATCGTTTTGGCTAGTACAACAGACGTTGGAATCGTTACCAAGTGATTTTCCTTCGTTTTAATGTACATGAAGAAAAAACTGATGTCCACCAATTCCCCTTCAATTTCATATTCTTTGTCCAAAATTTGAATGGTTTCTCCTAGCTTCATCGGATGATTGAAGAACAGAATTAAACTGGCAGTGATGTTCGATAAAATAGACCATTGAGCGAAGAAAGCAACACCCATTACGGTGATAATGGACGTAATGAATACCACTAATCCCTCCTTGTTGATGTTCCAAATTCCTGCCATGACAATGGCGATAAAAATCCACAAGAATAAATTAATGATGCGAACGGTGATGCGTTTTCGTTTCAAGTCGAAGTCGAAATGTGCTAG
>JBEDJV010000105.1:1347-7344 GCA_041172545.1 Bacteroidota bacterium
ATTAAGATAAGTGTTTCTGTAATTTGAATTTCCTTTGGAGTCATGATTTTTTCAATTTAAGTTTAGCTTGATCCCAAAATGTATCCAATTCCGCTAAGTTCATGTTCCGAATATCCAATTCAGCTTCTTGTATCATTTCTTCCATTAATTGGAATCGGTGTATAAATTTTTGATTCGTTTGAGCCAGTGCATTTTCTGGTGAAATACCGATGAATCGGGCATAATTCACTAAAGAGAATAAGACATCGCCAAATTCTTCTTCTATATGTTCTGAGTTTGCTTCGACTTCTACTTGTAATTCTTGCATCTCTTCTTCGACTTTTTTCCAAACGTCTTCACGTTTTTCCCATTCGAAACCAATGCCTTTCGCCTTCTCCTGTATTCGTGTCGCCTTTACGAGCGCTGGTAGGGCAGATGGAACGCCTTCTAACACGGATTTTTTTCCCGCTTTGAGTTTCAATTTCTCCCAATTGGCCAATACTTCTTCCTCTCCGGAAACAGTCACATCACCATAAATATGAGGATGACGGTATATCAACTTTTCACAAATGGCATTCAGGACACTAGTTACATCAAATTGACCTTGTTCATCACCCAATTTACAATAGAAGACCAAGTGTAAGAACAAATCTCCAATTTCACCTTTGATCTCCTGCATGTCCTTTTTTGTGATGGCATCAGTTAATTCGTACGTTTCTTCAATCGTTAAATTTCGCAACGTTTCAAATGTTTGCTTCTGATCCCAAGGGCATTTTTCCCTTAAGTCATCCATGATGTTTAATAAGCGTTCAAACGCGACAAGTCTAGAATCCATAAAGCAAAGTTAAAGTTATTCTGACATCCAAGAATTCATTAATTTTGGAATATGAAAAAAAGCGGCCTACTTTTTTGCATTTGTGTCTTTCTGAGCAAATTCAACTTTGCTCAATCTGGATTTGAATGCCGTGAAAAAGTGGGGTTTCTAGCGGCTCATCATGCTGGCATGGCTCATCTTCCAAAGCAATTAGCTGTAGCAACAGAACTGAGTTACTTAAAACGTTTAACGGGTGATCGAATTTGGCAGAAATCCTATCGTCAGCCGGTTGTTGGTTCTACCTTGTTTATTGGCTCCGTTGGGAATAATGACATTCTTGGACGGTATGTAGGAGTATATGGATTTGCAGAATTACCGATCATTAAGTACAAAAAGTACCGAATGGACTGGAAATTCTCCTCTGGAGTTGGATACACCAACAAACCGTATGATCCTATTTCCAATCCTAAAAATGTAGCCATTGGCTCCCATTTCAATGCGCTGATGTGTTTCGCCTTAAAACAGACCTTTGGATTTAGGAATTCAGCGATTACCTTAGGGATGGACATGACCCATTTTAGCAATGGTGCGTTTAAAGTTCCGAATTTGGGAATAAATTTACCGTATTTATCCGTTGGATTTCAGCGGTATTTCTCTAATAAAACGACTTCACAGCATGATGAGAAGGATGGCGCATACCGAATCAAACCGCGACCAAAACAAAATTTCTTAACCTATCAACAATGGCAATTGAGTGTAAATGGAATTTTTACTTCTAAGGAAACCATGCCAATTGGTGGAAAAAAATATCCCGTTTATGCTGGATCGATTTCGCTTCGTCGCTATGGTAGTCAAAAATCTGGAGTGGAAGTCAATTTGGATGTTTTATCCAAACAAGCTTTAATGAATTACGAACCGATGGTGAGCAAATCTCAATTGGACATCCTTCAACTCGGTATTTCAGCGTCCTACATTTTGCCGCTGGATCGGTTTAATTTTGTGTATGGCGCCGGAGTTTATATCCGCGATAAATACCGTGCTGATGGACCCTTGTACATTCGTTTAGGTTGTCGCTATTACTTAACCCAAAACATCAGTGCTGTTTTTGGATTGAAAACGCATTATGCAAAAGCAGATTACCTAGAATTTGGACTTTCCTATCACTTTTTACACTTGAAAAAATGAAAGGTTTTTCGATGAGGTTTTTATTCATAACAGGCTTGCTTTTGTTTACAGCTTGTAAAAAAGCAGAAAACCGTTCTTGTTGGAAAGGAAGTGGTCAGAAAGTAAGCAAGGTCATATCCTTGCCTTCCTTTCAATCGATGGAAATCCATCAGCGCTTGCAAATTGAATTGATACAAGATTCATTGGAATTTTTGGAAGTTCAGGCAGGAGAAAACTTACAAAACTTCATCGATTGGTCTGTTGTTGATGGAAAATTGGAGATATGGAATCGTAATAAATGTCCATACCTGCGCTATAAATCAGGTGATGTAAAAGTCATCATTCACTTTAAAACATTGTCCAAATTGATTTACTGGGGATCTGAACTTTTGGTGTCGTCTGACACCATTCAAGCTGATTACCTAGACGTTTTGATGAACGATGGAGCTGGAGATTTGGACTTAGCCATTCATGCGAATGCATTGAATGTGGTCAATCCACATGGATTTTCGAGTATTTCTGTTCGTGGTTGGTGTAAGTTTCTTCGTTTGGACATCGATGGATACGGAACATTCGATACGCGTGACTTGACAGTGAATGATTCCATCGCGGTTATGTATGCATCTAATGGGACTTCCTTTTTGGATGCGGATCACATCAAAATAAAGGCAGAATTATCTAGTTCCGGGAATGTCATGTATCAAGGAATGCCAACGCTTATTCAAAAATCGCGCTACGGCACAGGGGACTTAATCCATCAATAACATGAAATATTTTGTTTTACTCGGTTCATTTGTCCTGTTTTTTAACGGTTTATTTGCTCAAAAAGACAGTTTGCGTTTTCAAATACACGGTTTAATTGATGGGTATTCTGTGTTTGGTAAATCCAATGCGAGTGGTAAGATTCCTTACTTGGTGTCTTCATCTAATTTAAATTCCTTTCAAATCAACTTGAATGTAATGGAGTTTACCTTGGAGAATTCAAAGTGGAAGTATGCGCTTTCTCCAGCTTTTGGGACATACATGCAGCAAAATTATGCCGCTGAAAAGAAATACAAACGGTGGATTTATGAGGCGTATATTCAACGTAAATTCAATAAATCGAGTATTGCAGCGGGAGTTTTTAGTTCACCCTACACCCAAGAAACTCCCAAAAGTGGAGATCAGTTGAGTTACTCTCGAAGTTTGGCTCCTGAATATGTTCCCTATTACATTAGTGGATTAAAATATCAACGAACCATTTCTAGCACCTTGAATTTATCGCTTTTTGCCATGAATGGTTGGCAAAAAATGAATTATGAGCAATTTTCACTATCCTTTGGCTCCTTGTTAGAATTCAAAAAAGGAAATTGGAAAGTGAATTGGTCCACCTACATCGGGAGGGAAAAACCTGTTTTTGCGAAAGAGGTACAAACACGCATACTGAGCGAATGGAATGCTCAATATTCACAGGGCAAATGGACCATCCAAAGTTGTGCCTTTTTTGGGACACAAGGTATCAGTTTTTCTCGTAATTGGTGGCAGGTAAATTCCCAGTTGGCTTATTCAACAACGGATCGTACACGCTTTTATGGACGCGTTGAATATTTCGGTGATCCAAATACTGTTCAGCTTTCAACGGGTAAATTAGCATCAGAAAGTATTGGTGTGAATTACGCATTATCCGATGTCATGAACATTGGAACGGAATTCCGTGGCTTCCATTCTGAAAAAAAAGCGTTCGAACCCTATCAATTTCTGTTTTTTCAGCTTAAATTCTGATTAAATTTGAATCTTCGCTTTGCGATTAATATTTAATTAGACGACCATGAAAATTATTTCCTTTAATGTCAATGGAATCCGAGCTATTGTTGGGAAAACCTTTATCCAAGACATGCAACGGGTGAATGCCGATGTCATTTGTTTACAAGAAACAAAAGCAACACCTGAACAAGTTCAAGATGCCTGCGCAAAATTAGAGGGATATCATGTGTTTGCAAATTCCGCAGAAAGAAAAGGCTATTCCGGGACCGCAATTTTAAGTAAAGAACAACCCTTGAATGTTACCTTTGGAATCGGTGAAGAAGAGCATGATTCTGAAGGTCGTGTAGTCTGTGCAGAGTACGCTTCCTATTTTGTGGTTTCCGTATATGTTCCGAATTCCGGCAGTGAATTATTGAGATTAACGTATCGTCAATCTTGGGATTCAGCCTTTTTAGCCTATTTGAAAAACTTAGAATCTACAAAACCGGTGATTGTTTGTGGTGATTTCAATGTTGCACATCAGGCGATTGACCTGGCTCGTCCGAAAGAAAATTACAATAAAGCGGCGGGATACATGCAAGAAGAAATAGATGGAATGAATCAATTTGTCGAAAATGGACTCATTGATACCTTCCGAACATTGAATCCGGAATTGGTGAACTATTCTTGGTGGAGTTACCGTGCCGGTGCTCGTGAGAAAAATGTTGGCTGGCGGATTGATTACTTTCTTGTTTCACAGTCCTTTTTGCATCAAGTGAAAGAATCCTTCATTTTAACAGATGTATTTGGTTCGGATCATTGTCCTGTGGGAATTCAACTATAATTTCAAGGATGCAACACTTAAAAGATTCATTTAAACACAAAGGAAAACGCAAGCAATTGATTCTTGAGCTTTCGAGCATGGGAGTGAAAGATCAACGTATTTTGGATGCCTTTGATGCTGTTCCACGTCACTATTTTCTAGACACAGCATTTGAAGATCAAGCTTATTCCAATATGGCCTTTCAAATTGGTGCTGGACAAACAATTTCTCATCCATACACCGTTGCCTTTCAAACGGAATTATTAGAAATACAAAAAGGAGAAAAGGTATTGGAGATCGGTACCGGATCTGGATTTCAAACCTCCATTTTATGCGAATTGGGAGCAAAAGTGTATTCGATTGAACGTCAAAGTGAGTTGCTCGCGTCTAAACATGTGATTCATCACCTCAATTACGCACCAAAATTATTTTTTGGAGATGGATACAAGGGCAGCCCTCTGTACGCGCCATTTGATAAAATATTGGTAACATGTGGTGCACCTGAAATTCCTCAGGAATTATTAAAACAATTGAAAGTGAACGGGATTATGGTCATTCCAGTTGGCGAAGGAAAAGAACAGAAGATGTTGAAAATCATCAAGCAAAGTGACACATCATTTACCAAAGAAGAGTTTGGGACCTTCAAATTTGTTCCAATGTTGGAGCGTACCGTGAACAATAAAAAATAAACTATGAAAGTTCTCATTATTGACGATGAACGTGCGATTCGCAGAGCATTGAAAGAAATTTTGGAGTACGAAAACTGTCAAGTTTTAGAAGCCGAAAATGGAAAAGAAGGATTAGAGTTGATTCGATCCAATTCTCTAGATGTTATTTTCTGTGACATCAAAATGCCTTTAGTGGACGGAATGGAATTATTAGAGCAAGTTCAACGTGAGGGCAATGAAGTTCCAATTGTCATGATTAGCGGTCACGGTACACTTGAGACGGCTGTTCAAGCGATTAAAATTGGTGCGTTTGATTTCATTGAAAAACCATTGGATTTAAACCGTATTCTCGTCATTTTGAGAAATGTCAAGGACCGAAATCAATTGGTTCAAGAAACAAAAATTCTAAAAACGACGGTCAAAAAAATAAAGGGGAGTGCCATCATTGGTGAAACTCCAGAGATTTTGGACATAAAAGCCATGATCGAAAAAGTAGCACCTTCCGATGCGCGCGTACTCGTGACTGGTGGCAATGGAACAGGAAAAGAATTGGTTGCTCGGTCGCTTCATGAATTATCGAATCGCGCTAAAATGCCCTACATTGAAGTAAATTGCAAAAAGGAAAATTCGAATTGGCATCCGGTGGAACCTTGTTTTTAGATGAAATAGGGGACATGTCCATGAGCGCTCAAGCGAAAGTTTTGAGAGCACTTCAGGAAAATGTCATTCAGCGCGTTGGAGGAGAAAAGGACGTAAAAGTTGACTGTAGGGTGATTGCTGCAACGAACAAAGATCTCAGAAAGGAAATATCCGAAGGAAGATTTCGT
>JBEDJV010000106.1:0-12425 GCA_041172545.1 Bacteroidota bacterium
GAAATGACATTAAAAAATCACATTCGTAAAAACGAGAAGCAATTAAAGATAAAAGTAAATGTAAGGATAAACGTTTTAACCAATAATCAAAACCATTTTATAATCATCGGAATCATCAAACAAAAAAAATAAATTGGAATAATTATAAGTTCAAAGCGTTTTCAATATCCTCCCTCAACAAGTTCGATATTTCAGACCTTTCGCCTACAACCAAACTTTTTTAACATCGTAACAACATTTCCGAAGCGATTAGTTCTTCTTTTTATCATCTTTTATATTGAAATTCGAAATGGAATTCCCTAACTCATCCATCTCTCGATTAAAATCTGATTTAAATGTTTCCCAATTCGATCGATTGTCAGTCTTGAAATCAGCTAACCTCATTTTCATATCTGTGTTTTTTTGATTCAAATCCGCGATTTTCTGCTCATAATCTTTCTTGGCATCAGCCTTCTGATTTTTGATGCGTTGATTAAATTCAGTGATGTTTTTTTCGTTTTCAGAAATCCTTTTTTCTGCATTTTTGCGGTAGTCCTTCATCTCTTTTTGATAAGCTGCTTTTTCTTTCTTTAGCTCTTTTTTAGAGTCCACAACGTTTTCTTCTGCTTGTTCCACTTTTTCAGAAGATGTTGAACAGCTGAATAAGACTGAACTTGCCATCATCACTGAAACCAAGCCCATTTTAATTGATTTTTCCATCGTTATTTTTTAACGCGTAACGATATTGTTACTGCTGGAAAAAGGTCCATTCATTTTACAGAATGAATCTTATATAAAATTGGCGGATTTTTACACGAATTTGCTGTACAAACAAGTGCTGTACAAACAAGAAGGATAATTGTCAGAACCAAAACAAGCGCCAATACAAGAAAAGGCATATCAGAAAGACGTAAATCACATTATTGACTAGGAATAGATTCCGTATGATAAACGTCCATGATTTTGCTTTCATTACACGAAAATTCCAGTAAATGAATGGAAGAATGATTAGTGCAAGAATGTTAGGCACATAAGCTGATAGACTGACTATCGCACTAAATCGATCTTCATAAGGTGCTTGAAAATAAAATATCGATTGGTTTGAACACAATACAAAACCATAATAACTCACCAATAACCCTGATAAGGAGAGAAGAAGTTTGACGTAATTAATCGCTTGTTTTTTGAGGATAAAACTGATAAAAAAATAGCATGCTGAACAAAATGATATAATCGAAAAAGCCATCATGGTGATCATCAGCCACAAGGTGTTTTTCGTGGTTTTATAATTGCCTAATTTTTCGAATTCAGCGTTTTTGGAGAACAAGGACTCAATCGAAAGAAGGTGATCTCCCTTTTTCAATTCCTGCCTTAAATCAAAGGTTATATTTCGTCGGTAATCATGGTAAAAATAAAGATGAATTTTTCCATCGTTCAAATTCCAAATAGATGTGAGTAAGGTTCCATCTCCGATTTTTGGACGACAAACATGCATGGAATCAGACACGGATCGTAAAAAAAGCAACGTCGTATCTTGCTTCAATTTTAACAATTCAATTCCTTTGCGGTATCGATTGAGTTTCAGTGCTTCTTTTGGAGAAGTGATAGATGGACAAAAATTGGAAAGTACATAGGTGCTTTGACTCCCAAATTTCGTTGAATAAGGTTCTACAACTAGGTATTTACCCGATTTATCGATATAAATGAACACGTCCTCCATAAAAGTAGAGCGGTAGAATTGACGAACAAATAATTCCACCTCCTCAACAGTTTGGCAAGAATGTAAAATTTGTTTTAAAAATTCTGTTTGATTTAAAATTGGTTTGAGCCTTGAATTCGTCTTGCGAGCAGGAGTATAAGAGGCAAGACGTGAAAAAGAAAGTCCTGCTTCATTCATTCCTGACTGCGGTGCGAATCCATGTGAGCCATCGAACCGTGAACCTGTAAATGCTGCTCCAAATATCGCACTACCCTTTCTTTCAAACCAAATCCGCGGTGTTGTCCTCCATGCATCTTCATTGCATCCCACATACGTTTTGCCATGAAGGGTTAATTTGTACATGCTACAGGCATGACTCGATCCTAATTTGGAAACAAGAGACAGGAAAAGGAACAGATAGAGTAAGATATTTTTCACCGCGTATTTTTAGAAGAACGCTTGTATTTTCCCTGGTTACTCCATCCTTCAAATACTTTTTGCGTGCGAATAAAGTGCAGCAATTCATTCTTCATCTCTTGATGTTGTGAAATCGTTGGATGTTTGTCATACCCACCCGTGTAAGTACCAGTGTACGAGAAGGAACTGACATTGAGATCACCTTTTTCTTTTTGAATTCGGACAATTTTTCGAATACTTACATTCATTTTTTCTTTTAATTCAGGACCCGCCATTGGACTTGTGCTGCAAATGAAATGACTCGAAGGATATCGTTTGCGTAGACGTTTTAAAAAAGCCACGTACTTCTTTTCGTATTCATTCATCGCCTTTGGGCCATCATTTTGTCCAAGAGTGATAAAAACGACTTGCGGTTGAATGCGAAACGACCACTTTTCATTTTCCGGATGAAAATCAATGTGTTCGTAAACATCCGGCATCGCATGCTTGATTCCACAACAACTCTGATGCATCCCAATTCCCGAAACAGCACTCAAGATCCAATCTGCCTCAAATGCACGAGCAAGCCTCGCACCATAACTGAAATACGCATTGTGGTAATCGTACCATGTTCCTTTTCCAAATGAACAACTCGAAGAATCAGCTCCGTTGCCACATGTAATGGAATCACCAATGAATTCAAAAACGAGCTTCCTGCGTTTTTTTAACTTTGATAGGACTAATTGTTTACACTGAATTCCACGGATTTTTATGTATCCCACAGCGCTTTCGGTGTTTTTGCAGATCAACACATGGTGTTTTGTTGCCTGTTTACCTGAAAACAATGGAACACGATTAACTTTTCCTTGTAATTTAATCCGCTTGGATTCACCATCTACCACGACTTGAATGTAGTTATGGGTCTTTCCATATTTCAATTCATCTTCAATCGTTACGAATGCTTCCGCTCCGCTGCAATCAAATTCAAGGTATGCTCCTGGTGCCCATGTTTTTGGTGCATGTTCGTCTGAAAAATCAAAGCGTCCAACATATTGAATCCGCTTGTCGTTTCCGAGAAAAAAAGATGTTTCTTCCTTTGATTGAAAATGATACACTACATTTTCATAAAGCGTATCAACTACGTTTTTTATCCCGCATTTTCATAAATGGAATTTCAATCAATTGATATAAAACAAATGAAATTGAAATCGTAAAAATCCAGAAAAGCATGTAATCGAAGACCCACCCTTCTCCCGCTACGAACTTACCAACACTATAATTACCATGGATGGTGTGTTTGATGATCGCAATGGTAACGACGTTTAAATTCACGAGGTACATCGAATAAGAAATCAAACTGAAAAAAGAAATCCAAACGGTCCATTTACCCAATCCTTTGCGCAGATTGGACATAAACGGCAGCATGAAAAACACCGCCAAGGACTTCAATGTTGGACACCAAATATTTGCAAATGGACCATAACTTTTGCCCATGTGGAATTTCGAATAATACAGCAAATACAAACCAACAAATACCAATAAAATGTTCCATTTTGCATTCCATATTTTTGGGTAATAATGCGCAATGAATGCCGCTAACACTCCAAACATGATGGAATCCAAACGAGGAATAACCTGGTAATCGATGCCGTAGGTAAGAAATTTCTTAAACAATTTGATTTGATAAGGATTGGGGTTTTCTGAGATCCCGTAAGAGTGATAGAGGTAATATCTGTAATAGGTAATCGCAACCAACAATCCAAGGGAAACAAATAGAATCGTCCATTTCGTTGAGGATTTGAACACCATTAACGCCACAAATAGAATGAACGGAACGGATAAATAAAACCACTCTTCAATACTCAAACTCCAAGCCTCAGCAAAGAATCCAGGACGATAATGTCCAAAAATATTCTGGGTGAAAAAGAAAAAACGATACCATTCCTTCGGGAAATTAACCGGAAAAACAATCAAGGTGTAAACCAATAGGAAAAGTAGCACAACCAAATATACAGGTAAGGTTCGCATCCATCTGCGTTTCCAGAAATCCAAAAGTCCAGGCCAAGAAGCTGCTTGCTTGTTCACAATTTTAACGAGAATTCCACCGATTAGAAAGCCACTCAATACAAAGAATATCGCCACACCATCATATAGAAATGGATTCACCGACTTTTTAAATTCTTGAGGAACCAAAATTAAACTATGTCCCAGCAAGACCATGAAAATCGCAATAAAGCGCAAGACATCCAATCCAAAAATTCGGTTTTCAGAAATTTCAAATTGAAACAATCGACGTAGGAAGGACATTACTTAGTACTATATTTGTTGGACAAGAATCCAAATTTAAACAATGTTTTAGTATTTCCTTTGATTTACACGAAATTGTGAACAGAAAGAACTGCATTATTTTGGAGTGAATTTTGCAAGTTGCCCAACACATTTCACTAAATTCGTTTTTCCAATTTATTTCAATGAAAAAGTTTAGCTATTTCACTTTCTTACTTCTGTTTCAATTACATGTCCACGCAGCGATCAAATTACCATCGATCCTCAGTGACAACATGATCTTGCAGCAAAAAAGTGTGGTGAAGTTATGGGGGAATAGCACAACGAAAAAAAACATAAGTGTGCGGGTGAGCTGGACCAACACCCTTTTCTCCTGTTCCTCCAAACCAGACGGATCTTGGGAGCTAAGCATTTTTACGCCAAAAGGATCCTTCGAAAAACAAACGATTACGATAAGTGATGGACTTCCCATTACCTTGTCAAATATTCTCATTGGTGAGGTTTGGTTGTGTGCTGGTCAATCCAATATGGCGATGACCTATACCGGATATCGAAATCAACCCATTGCGAATGCCCAAGTAGAAATGGATGCAGCGACGGAAGAAAGTGGCATCCGTATGTTCAATGTTGGAAAAACGGCTTCCTATGTTCCATCAAATTCAATCAAAGGAAGTTGGATTTTAAGTAATCCGAAAAACATGCACGCCTTTAGCGTTGTCGGGTACACCTATGCACAGCAACTTCAAAAAACATTGAACTGTCCGATTGGCATCATAAACAGCAGTTACGGTGGCTCAACGATAGAAGGATGGTTGAATCAAACAAACATTCAAAAATATGCGGACTATCCGATAAACATGAATATTCCCGACTCAATAAGCCAATTGCGTCCGTACGTCATGTTTCAGGGAATGATTAGACCGCTGCGGAATTATCAAATCAAAGGAATTGTCTGGTACCAAGGTGAAGGGAATGTTGGACGTTCCTCAACCTATTCACAAAAACTTCAAGACCTTGCGTACCTTTGGCGTTTTACGTTCGACAATCCAGAGCTTCCCTTTTATGTGGTAGAAATTGCACCTTACTTGTATGAAAGTGTTCGTGAACCAGCAAAAATACGAGAAGCACAATTCATCGCTACGCATACACTAGCACATGCTGGAATCGTTTCAACGAATGATTTAGTACCTGAAATGGAATCCACTTGCATTCATCCTTCGAATAAGCGAACAATTGGGGAAAGATTGGGGAATTTATCCTTGCTTGAAACATACGACTACGACACCATTCAAGCGTTTTCACCAAGCTTTAATCGAATCGAAGTCCAAAACGATTCAGTGATTTTGTTTTTTGAAAATACCTACGAAGGACTTCAGCATGATGGTGTGATCGTCGGATTTGAACTTGGCGATAGCTTACATGAGTTTCACCCTGTTAACGCCCAAATGGGAAAAGATAAAAACACCATCATTGTTCCACTAGAAAATGGAGCAACCTTTCGCGCTATTCGATATTGTTTTAAAAACTATCAAGTAGGAAACGTAAAAAACAGTGCTGGATTACCGCTGATTCCATTTAGAACAGATGAATGGAATGAATAAAACAATGATCTACATCCACCCCATCGATTAAACCAATCTAAACAAAGCCCATTGAAACAAGTGTTTTTTCCTATTATTCGAAATCACCCAAAAGCCTTGCTTTTGTTCGGGACTGCTTGTTTTTTAATTTGGCAACTTCCCGACTTGATTTTTCATCCAAATGACATTCTTTTGTCCGGAGGTGGAGATGGATTGAAAAGTTACTTTTGCTTTTATTACCACATTCACTACGACGATTCTTTGATTCATTTCACCGGAATGAATTATCCACACGGCGAGCATTATTTATTCACTGATGGATTTCCGTTAATCACCTGGTTGGTACAACTCCTTCCATTCTTAAAGCCTTTCGGAATCGGACTGATTCATTGTAGTTTAGTATTGAGTTTATGGTTGACACCACTTTTCATCTTTCTGATCCTTAAAAAAATGAAAACGGAAACTTGGATTGCGCTCTTGGGTGCCTTTTCCCTTTTTCTACTTCAACCGCAATTCCCCCGTTTATTCAGTCATCTTAGTCTTGCTTACTCACTGTTTTTTCCGCTTTCATGGTACATACTCATTCGTTACAATGAAGAATCCAATTTCATGGTACATACTCATTCGTTACAATGAAGAATCCAACAAACGTAAATGGCTATTGATTTCCATTGCGAATCAGTTGTTTTGGTATTTCATGCACCCCTATTTAGGATTCATCATCACCCTATTTTATGGACTTGAATGGTTGTTTCAGCAATTTCAAAAAGTATCTTGGAAAAAACGAATGTCGGAATTTGTCCCGGTTGTAACGCCATTAATCTGTATCCAACTTTTTTTGAAATTGACAGATCACATCAAAGATCGACCTGTTAATCCATATGGTTTTTTTGAATACCAAGCTCAATGGAAAAGTATATTCCTTCCTCCAATAGGTGCTATACACCGTTGGCTGCAATCCTATATTGATTTCGTTGACGTTGGTTGGGAAGGACAAACATACCTTGGTTATTTAACAATAATCATGCTTCTTGTTGGGGGTATTAAGTTGATCCCTCACGTTCGCAATCGCTTTCGATCATTGATTACTTTTCACCGAACGTTACTCTTTTCTTTTTGTGGAGCAAGTATTCTATTGATCTTGTCCTTTGGTTTTCCATTTAATGGCAATCCAAACTGGCTAGAATTTGTACCCGTGTTAAAACAATTTAGGGCTCTCGGGAGATTCTCCTGGCCATTTTACTACGTTGGTGGAATATTAGGCCTTGTTCTGTTATCACATCTTTATCAAAGCCTTTCACAGCAGAATAAAAGAACGTCATACCTTGCCGCAGCTATTGTCTCTTTTTTAATCGGTCTACAAATTGTGGAAGCTTGGAACCTTCGCATAATCCCTGAATCGTTTAGCGTTAACTTATTTCAGCAGAAAAACTTAAATAAGGAACAAAAACAACTCATTCAATTCACTAAAAGGGGAAAGGGGAAATACGAAGCACTGCTTCCCATGCCGTGGTTTCATGTCGGATCAGAAACCTTTGGAAAGGTGGCAACTCAGGAAACATTACTGCATTCTTTTTTAATTTCCGCACACACTGGAATTCCAATCAACGCGGTCATGATGGGAAGAACATCCCGAGAACAAACCATGCGTTATTTTCAGTTTTTCAATTTGAAGGAGACGCATCGCTTCGTTGTTGACCATTCTTTATTACTTGTTCATCCCCTTGTCAATAGTTTTTATGCTGAAGATGAACAATTGATTTATGATGAAAGTAAAGCATGCTATAACAATGGTATTGTTGAACTTCGTCTACTTGAAAAACAAAACAGAAAATGGAAGGACCCTTATTCGTATAAAGTGGCGGTAAAAGAGGATTTTGAGGACAAAAAACAATGGGGCTCCATGGTGAAAAATGGGCGTTTTCATGGCTTGATAGAAAATTACAACACGATTTTAACACTCGATTCTACTCAAATAGAACCAGATCAATGGTATGACTTATCTTTTGACTATTACCCAGATTGGAGCAAGCCCCTTGCTAATGTTTGTTACCTAGAATTCGTTCACCCAGAAACGAAAGGAATTAACTGGTTTTATAACAGGAGTATCTGTTCTTTTCCTGGAATATCAAAAAAAGCAATCCATGTCAACTTAAGCTTCAAAACACAAATATTCCCTTGTGAATACCATTGTTTCTTAGTTGGTAAATCAAAAAATGTCTATTTCGAGATTGATCATTTGAGGTTGAAAAAAAGGATAAATTAAAAAAGGAAAAATTTCTTTGTCCTTTTTCTTCAATTAAATATCGAGTTGATATACATCCGATAGTGATTTATTATCACGAAGCGTGATGTCTAGGTCTTTTATTAATCCATCGTGGATATCATAAACCCAACCGTGTATATGAACATTCTGTCCATTTTCCCATGCGGATTGAACGATGGATGTTTTTCCTAAGTCTAACACTTGCTCTACCACATTCAATTCAACGAAACGGTTAAAGCGTTCTTTCTCATTTTCAATGGAGTTCAACTCATCTTGATGAAAACGATAAACATCTTTAATGTGACGAATCCAATTGTCAATTAATCCGATGTGTTTATTCGTCATTGCCGCTTGAACACCACCACATCCATAATGTCCACAGACAATGATGTGTTTTACCTTCAATACATTTACTGCGTAATCCAACACAGAAAGCATGTTCATGTCGGAATGCACCACCATGTTCGCAATGTTTCGGTGAACGAAAACCTCACCCGGTTCTGCGCCAATGATTTCGTTGGCCGGAACACGACTATCAGCACAACCAATCCACAGAATTGGAGGACTTTGTCCAAGTGATAAACGATTAAAGTAATCTGGGTCTTTTTCCAATTTGGACTTCACCCACTCTTTATTGTTCTGTAGTAATTGGTTATATAAATTTTCCATTTTTTCTATCTTAAATGTTGAATATTAATCAGTTGAAAGTCAATTTCCTTATGAACTGATCCATATTTTTTAAATTCTTCTAATAATTCGAGTATATCTTGGTCAATACTTTTACAGTTGCTCGCATCGATGGTTATTTTAGAATGAGGAACCGCATTTTCCAAGGTTGTATGAATTCCCACCTTGTTTAAGAAAGTTACTTCTTCTGACAATTTGATGTATAATTCACCATTTATCTCTGTCTTTGTAAAGTGATTTTGAAAGTTTCTACGTAGAATGAAATAAATGGAAACGATTAGTCCAATCCCAATTCCCTTCAGTAAATCCGTGAAAAGGACACCAACTATGGTTAGAATAAACGGAATAAACTGATCCATTCCCTTCAAATACATGTCCTTAAATAATCCTGCTTTCGTTAGTTTATACCCTACCATTATTAAAATGGCCGCAAGGGAAGCTAATGGAATTTGATTCAACATGGATGGTAAAAGAAGGATGGCCAAGATTAATAAGACACCATGAATCACCGTCGCAAACTTCGTTTTTCCTCCAGCATCGATATTTGCGGAACTTCTAACCACTACCTGTGTAATGGGTAATCCACCAATTAATCCCGACATTATATTACCGATCCCTTGAGCGGAAAGTTCACGACTTGTTGGAGTTGTATTTTTCTCCGGATCCAACTTATCTGTTGCCTCCACACTTAATAATGTTTCTAAACTAGCGACAAGGGCA
The DNA here is from genome assembly GCA_041172545.1 of Bacteroidota bacterium. GTDB lineage: Bacteria > Bacteroidota > Bacteroidia > Flavobacteriales_D > Crocinitomicaceae > UBA952. Next base: position 9,614 of record JBEDJV010000106.1, read on the forward strand.
ATTGTTATTGCAACGGTATAGACCTGCCAATTCCCCAATGCACTGAAATCTGGAAAGAAGAGAACATTGGAAATCTCCGATATGCTTTGTAACACGGGTAACTGTACCAAGTGTTTGGAACTGATTTCTAGAAAGGAGCCTTTGGTAAGTAACTGAATAATGACACCAACCAGCACCACAATCAAGGCACTTGGAATTAATTTCATCACTCGGTTTTGTTTAAATAACGGCTTATCTAAAAGAAGGATGATTAAAATGGAAATGATACCAATTAACACAGACCCTTCTTGGAAGGCATTCATTGAATAAACCAACTCGGTAAACGTATTGTGTCCGTCAAATTGCCAAAAGGACTCATCTCCAAAAAAGTCTTTGTCATATCCGAGTAAGTGTGGGATTTCCTTTAAAATTAAGGTAATTCCAATGGCCGCTAACATCCCTTTAATCACGGAAGTTGGTACGTACTTTGCGATGATTCCTAAGTTGAAAAAACCAAAAATGAGTTGAAGGACGCCAGCTAATATTACGGATACTAAGAAAGCTTCGTAGCTTCCAAGGATACTGATAGATGAAATAATGATGGTGATTAATCCAGCTGCCGGACCTGAGACTCCTAAACGTGATCCACTTAATAATCCGACAACAATCCCACCAATTACTCCAGCTAATAATCCAGGAAAAACACTCGGTAATGAGGGTAGGTTTTCCACGTTTGTGGAAGCCAGACCAATACCGAGACAAAGTGGCAAAGCCACTAAAAACACAACTAATCCTGCGAGAAAATCTTTCCCGAGGAATTTACTAAATAAACTCATGTAAAACGTTTTAATGAACAGTTAGACTAACTTATCTTTAAAACGTCTCAGGAGGTTGGTGGTATTTAAAAGAGAATAGAAGGGATTGTGAATGATTATATGTGAAGAATCCATCTTTTTCCATTGGGAAATAAAGATTCATTTGTGAATGAAAAAAGTACTCCTTCTCAAGTTCCTCCTCCAATAGTAAAGAGAAATCACCCTCATCTGAAGTATCTAATTCATCCGAAAAATCACCATCGGAAGTCAACTCTGTATCAAAGCAAGTAACAGTAGAATCCATGCTAAACGAAACAAATGTCACCAAGAATAATTGACTGATAAACACCAGTAAAAAAAACTTGGACAACTTTTTTGATTTCATTTTATGGCTCATTGAAACTTGCGTTTTTCTCAGATTACGTTCAAATTCTTGCCAACTTTAATGAAAGCTGCTATGGCTTTATCTAAATCTGCCTTCGAATGTGCTGCGGAAATTTGTGTTCGAATACGCGCTTGACCCTTCGCGACAACAGGATAAAAGAATCCAATTGCGTAAACACCTTCTTCCAACAACTGATTGGCAAATTTCTGAGAAAGAGCCGCATCGTATAACATGATTGGAACGATTGGTGAGTCACCAGGTTTGATGTCGAATCCTGCTTCAATGATGTGTTTTTTGAAATAACGTGTATTTTCCTCTAAACGATCGCGTAGTTCGGTTGTTGAACTGAGAATATCAAAAACTTTAATCGAAGCTCCAACGATTGCTGGCGCGAGAGAGTTGGAAAACAAATATGGACGAGAACGTTGACGAAGTAACTCAATGATTTCTTTTTTACCGGTAGTGTAACCACCCATAGCACCTCCTAGGGCCTTTCCTAAGGTTCCCGTAATGATATCTACTCTGTCTATTACGCCACAATGCTCTGGCACTCCTCTTCCCGTTTTACCAATAAATCCAGCAGAGTGACATTCATCTGTCATCACAAGTGCATCGTATTTGTCTGCTAAATCGCAAATTTGATCCATTTTGGCAAGATCACCATCCATAGAGAATACTCCATCCGTCACGATGACGCGAAACCGTTGATCCTGTGCTTTGATCAATTGTTGCTCTAAGTCCGCCATGTCTGAATGTTTGTAACGGTATCGAGCAGCTTTCGCAAGTCGCACGCCATCAATAATCGAGGCATGGTTTAACTCGTCGGAAATAATGGCATCTTGTTCCGTGAACAAGGGTTCAAATACTCCACCATTTGCATCAAATGCTGCAGCGTATAAAATGGTGTCTTCTGTTCCGTAGAACTGAGCAATTTTCGCTTCTAGTTCTTTATGAATGTCCTGAGTTCCACAGATAAATCGAACGGAAGACATCCCAAATCCATGGGTATCCAAAGCACTCTTAGCGGCAGATACTACTTCCGGATGCGAAGACAAACCTAAATAGTTATTGGCACACATCACTACCACATCTTCGCCAGTTGAAATGGTGACTTGCGCTCCTTGCGGACTTGTAATAATGCGTTCCTTTTTTAGAAGTCCATTTTCTTCAATAGAATTTAACTCTTCCGATAAAAATTGTTTGATTGATCCGTACATATTAATTTTTTGCGCGTTCTTGAATTTTCTTAGTTATGAGTTGTGATAACAACTTTGCTTCTTTTTCAGATAATTTTCTTCCAAAAGAAACTTTCTTTTGGAAATAATCGAAGGAAAAACGTTCCCCACCGTTTATCCATGGTGATGATTCCCAAATACCTTGCAGGGATCCTGGTTTTGGTATTTCGTAGGTCATATTCTTGATGTTATCAAAATAGTAGGGAAAGGACTTACCATAAGACAAGATGCTTTTTTGTCCAAACATGATCCAGAGAAACGATTTTGTTACTCGAAAGGCATAGTAGCACCAAAATACCACAAAAATCCAAAGTATGATTACTTCTTGTTCTTTTAGCGGCATCACATTGAGGGCCCAGAAAACCGTTCCACCAATGACATACCACATGGCCAACCAA
>JBEDJV010000107.1:0-6880 GCA_041172545.1 Bacteroidota bacterium
ATTTAACATGCCCGAAAATCCAGTACGTGAGCTAATGGGAACTGTTGTGGAAAAAGCCAGTGTCAGAGTCGAAGGTACGAAACTTCTCGGACAAGGTCCCTTGTTGATTACCCACTGGGGAATGAGTGGTCCAGCAATTTTATTACTCTCTGCATGGGGCGCTCGAATTTTAGCCGAAAAGGGCTACCATTTTCATGTGTTAGTGAATTGGTTAAATGAACAGAAGGAGGCGGATTTGCGTCAAGAACTCGAAACGACTGCTCACTTGCATGGGGCGAAAAAAGTACAAAACTTAAATCCTTTTCCCATTACGAACCGATTGTGGCATTTCTTGTTGAGCAAAGCAGAAATACCTAGTGAAATTCGTTGGCATGAGCTCGGTAAGAAGAATACGAACAAACTCGTAAATATCCTCCTTAACGATCGATACGAAGTGAAAGGTAAGACAACCTTCAAAGAAGAATTTGTCACAGCAGGAGGCGTCGCAATGACCAATATCGATATTCGCAACATGGAAAGCAAGCGTGTTCCAGGTTTACATTTCGCAGGAGAAATACTTGACATTGATGGCATCACGGGTGGATTCAATTTCCAAGCCGCTTGGACCACCGGTTTTATTGCCGGGAAGAATTGCCTAGATTAAAATTCAGCGTTTAACGGAGTACGAGGGAACGGAATAACATCGGTGGAACCGTACCGAATTTACGTGTGTCCATGTACCACCAAAGATCTTCTGCCGGAATGTGGAATTCCTCACATTTTTGAAGAAGTACATCATAACGTTCCTCACGTTGTGATCCACCAACGATTTCACCGATTCCAGGGAACAAGACATCCATCGCAGCAACGGTTTTTCCATCTTCGTTCAAACGCATGTAGAATGCTTTGATTTTCGCTGGATAATCCGTTAAAATCACGTAGAATGCTTTGATTTTCGCTGGATAATCCGTTAAAATCACTGGACAGTTAAATTCTTTTTCGACCAAGTAACGCTCATGTTCGCTTTGCAGGTCAATCCCCCACTCTACTGGGTATTTGAATTTTTTCTTTTTGTAATGATTGGAATTCATCAAAACGTCAATCGCCTCGGTGTAAGTCAAACGTTTGAATGGATTTTCAATGACAAATTTCAAGCGCTCCAATAGCGTCATTTCATTTCGTTCGTTCTGCGGTTTTTGCGCTTGTTCTGTTCGTTCTGCGGTTTTTGCGCTTGTTCTTGTGCATCTCGCTCACTTAAAAACTTCACATCCTCGGAACAATTGTTAAGGATGTACGAACAAATATATTTTAGGAAATCTTCCGTTAAGTCCATATTGTCTTTCAAGTTATTGAAGGCAACTTCTGGTTCGATCATCCAAAATTCAGCAAGGTGACGAGACGTATTTGAATTTTCCGCTCTAAACGTTGGTCCGAAGGTATATACTTGTCCAAGTGCCGTCGCCGCTAATTCCGCTTCTAATTGTCCGGAAACTGTCAGGTTCACTGCCTTTCCAAAGAAATCCTCTTTAAAGTCAACAGAACCATCTTCGTTTAACGGTGGATTTTTTGCATCTAAAGTCGTTACACGGAACATTTCTCCGGCACCTTCTGCATCGGAACCCGTTATGATCGGTGTGTGTAGGTAATAAAATCCACGGTCATTAAAAAACTGGTGAATCGCAAACGCCACGGAATGACGAATACGGAAAACCGCACCAAAGGTGTTTGTTCTAAAACGCAAATGTGCTTGTTCACGCAGGAAGTCCAAACTATGGCGTTTCGGTTGCATGACTGTTTTTTGAACCTCATCCGGATGGGCATCACCTAATATTTCGATGTGCTCCACTTGCAATTCTACTTGTTGTCCTGCACCTTGAGATTCTACCAATTTTCCGGTCAAGGATAATGCTGAAGCGGTTGTGATACGCTTTAACAGCGCTTCATCCCATTGTTCAAAATCAACAACAGCTTGGATATTTGCCATACATGAACCATCATTCAATTGAATGAATCGGTTACTACGGAAGGCACGTACCCAACCTTTTACATTAATTTCCTCGCCAATTTTTAATGGTGAGTTTTCAGCTAAAATCTCGGAAATTCGGTATCTTTTCATGGAGGCAAAGTTAGTTGATTTCAGCTAAATAGCCGAGAGACTCACTTAATTCCTCCAAGAAATTCCTAGTTTTTGAAGTTCTTCCTCTGAAATCGTTGGTGGAAAGGTTCCTCTTTCCAATTTCGAGCGTACCAATTCGGCGACTTTCAGTGCTTCTTCTGATGTTTTAAATCCTTGATTACCTGGCACTCCAGGAATAGTCTGCTGGTTAATGATTTGTTTGCCATTTTCCGAAATGTTATAGCCCCAACCTTCTGGTTGTACAAAGGTAAATACGCTATAGTGTGAATCGTTCACGGGTGATTCAGTAGCAACTTTGTTGTTGCTTTGCACAGGAGAAACCGTTCGTCCTTTTGGGCTTACCCCTGAAGTTTTAGTTTTTATCGGTTCTGAACACGAAAAAAGAACACAACAGATGCAGAAACAAAAGGCTAGTCGCATTTTACGAAGGTTTTTTGTTGTTTCTTCCCATTGATTTCACATTGAAAAAGATAGGTTCCAACTGGCCATTGTGAAACATCTATTTCCATTTGATTACCTTGTGTCGAGGATTCAAAAAGTTGTTTTCCATCTATCGCTTGAATGCTAAAATGCGCTATTATTTGATCAGCGTGAATATGAAGTTGTGTGTGTACAGGATTTGGGTATAATTTAACGGATACCGTTTCCAGTGAATTCACTTCTGCCGTCCCGGAATAGGCCCAGAAATCTTCTAAGAAAATTCCATTATATCCAGCGCCGACGTATGAAACACCATCAATGTAAAAAGCGAACGCATTTTTTCTTCCTGGAGCGGGTAAATTAGCTCGTTGAACCCATGCATTTAAGTAATAATTGTATTCGTATAGGTCATTCTTGAATGCTCCATTTACATCTTCTCCAGTCCCTAAATAAGCGACCGATAATGCCCCCCAAGCGACCGCACCTGCACGGGGTGTTCCGGGAAAAGTAGCTTTGTCAATCCATGCATCCGACTGCACATCATACATCCACAGGTCATTTTTCAGAATTCCGTCATCACCCGTTCCGACAAATCCGTAGCCATTTAATTCAAAAGCAGCGGCATCGCGTCTCGCCGTTCCAGCAAAATCTGCGATTTGTGTCCATGCATTAGACTCTGGATCGTAAACATAAAAATCCTTTTTCAATCCTGTTGCGTCTTCCCCTGTTCCCAGGTATGCCCTATTCCCTGTCGTAAAACACACGGCTTGTCTTCGTGCTGTTCCGGAAAAGTTTGCCTTTTGAGACCACGTTTCAGTTTGCGGATTAAATTCCCAGAGGTCCTTCATGTAGGCCACTGTTTGTGTTTGACCTAAGCAGACATAAGCCTTCTGCATGTTTTCGTGCGTAAGGGTAAACGCACAAGCCGAAGCACGTTCCAAGCCGTCTCCCGATGTTCCTCCAAGTGAAACTTCTTCATCCCAATCATCTTGAAATGGTGAATAAGAATACATTTTACGTTTAAAGCCAAATTCATCTAAACCACCAATGATTAATCCTATGTTTTGAAACGAAGTGGCAGCAATAGCTGATTTTGGCGAACCTTTCACAGTATCACGTGGAAACCAATAGTCTTGAGCAGAAACGAATGGTGCAAGTAAAAACAATATAAATCCTAATAAAAACTTCTCCATTTCCTATTCAATTATGATTTGTTTTTGCAGAAATTGACCATTTGCAACAAGGATTCTTGCATAATAAACACCCGTTGGTAAGTGCGATAAATCTAATTCCAGTTGATCCCCTTTGTATTGAGTTTGATGGTAACACGATTTACCGTAAGAATCGAATAACTGAAGTTGTTCAATAGGAATCTCAGTTGAAATACGAAGAATCCCCTTGCTTGGATTGGGAGATATTTGACAAAAGATTGGTGCTTCGTCCATTCCCGCATAGTTCGGCGCGGCATATTCTTGGATACTTGCTTTTTTACCTGAGTATCCTTTTCCTAATCCGACAAATGCACGACCGTTCACAACAAAGGCCACAGCGTTTTTACGTTCACTGCCTCCATACGAACAGCGTACTTCCCATTCATTTGACTCCGGATTGTATTCCATCAAATCTCCTAGTAAGCCACCATTTGTACCGAGACAAATGAATCCTCGGTTATGGAGGGTGAAGGAACAAGCACTTCCTCGCTCACTACCTGTGAAGTTTGCGATTTGAGTCCATTGATTAGACCCCGGATTATACCTGTAAAAATCTTTTTTATACGTATCCTGATTTGCGCCTAGTCCTACATAACCTTGATTACCAATGCTAAATGAACTTAGTTGATAACGAACTCCTCCGGGGAAATTCGTACGTTGAATCCATTGATCAGAATTTGGTTTGTATTCCCATAATTGACTTGAGTATAAACTTGGACCCCATTTTCCACCACAGATGTATCCTTTATTATCGGCGGTAAATGCTGTCGCAAAATAAATTCCATTTGCTCCAGAACCTGGAAAATCTGCTTTTTGAGTCCAAGTATTCGTTGTTGGATCGTACTCCCAAATGTCTTTTAATTTATTCCCAACAAGTGCACTTGCGTTATCTATTCCCGTTCCCACATATCCTTTTCCGTCGATAGAAAAAGCGACTGCATCCCTTCGAGCTACACCAGGAAGATCCGCTTTTTGTGACCAGGTATCCAATTGTGGATCGTATTGCCACAAATCCTTCAATAAGGTTTCCGCTGTATCAATTCCCGTACTTACATAGGCAAAATCTCCAATGGAAAAAGCAACTGCCCGTTCTCTTTTCCCAGCTATGAAATCTGTTTTTTTCGTCCAGGTGTTGAATTGACTAAATGCCAACATGGGTAACAGGCAAACGAGCAACAAGTAACTTTTTTTTTTCATATTAAAAGATGTTGATTTGTTTCGTCGTTTTCATTCCGTTTTGTTCCACTGAGCAAACATAGGTTCCCGAAGGCAGCGATTGGATATCCAATACATTTTCACCGGAATTTAATGGGGTGTGCAGCATTAGTTTTCCGGTTAAATCATATATTTCAGCAAAAGTATGAGACCCTATTCCATCACCTAAATGGATGTACAAGAAATCGGTACTTGGATTCGGGTAAACATCCCATGACAAGGAGGATAATTCATTGATTTCTGAGGTATTGATGGTCGGATTGTATTGCCAAAAATCATTCAAGTTAATTCCATTTGTCCCCGTTCCAAAATATCCTCGGTTATGAATAGCGAATGCTACAGGGAACCTTCTGTTCGTTCCCGGAAACGCCAATTCCAATTGCCAGGTATTTGTTCCTGGATAGAATGACCATACTTGATCTGTAACGGTGCTTAATCCACCCACATAACCACAGGTAACATATCCACGTTGAAGGATGGAAAATCCATAACTTCCTCCAGTACTTGCTCCAGGAAATTCGGCGCGTTGGGTCCATGTATTATGTATCGGTTTGTACTCAAACAATTTAGTTCCAGCCTTTACATAGCCACTTCCTTCGATGGTGAAGGAGCAGGTCCATGAACCAAAGGTAACCGGCGGCGTTGCTTTTAAGGTCCAACTATTCGTATTTGGATCATATTCAGCCATTTGTTGACCTACATAGACATATCCTTTGTTGTTTATTGAGAATCCTTGTGTATCTCCAGGATTAAAAAATGGACAGGATGCGATGGGTGACCATGTATTTTGAATTGGATCAAATTTGAAAAATTCACCATTCAACGCAGAGCCTCCGCCCACGCAAGGTTGATTATTCACGACAAAACTTGTGGCTCCGTGATTATTCACTGGATAACTTGCTTTTTGCGACCAGGTATCGGAGGAGGGATCGTATTCCCACCAATCTTTGTACGAAATATCCACTCCCGAACCATTGACGTGTCCGAGTCCTAAATATCCTTTATTTTCAGTCGCACATCCAACCGCTCGGTGTCTACCAACACCACCAAAAGATGATTTTTGAATCCAATATTGCGCTTGACTAAAAAATGAAAATCCGCAAAAAATAAGTGTTACAAGCAGCCTCATTTTACCAAAACAATTTGTTGAGAAACTTGACCGTCAACTGATTTCAAAAAGTAACTGCCTGCTTGAAATTCACTTAAGTCTATGAGTAAGGATTGGTCCGTATCATACCTTGCTAATTCCGTTCCATTGACATGATATAAAGTCGCTATTCCTATGGATTGATTCAATCGTATACTTTCATTCGTTGGATTCGGGAAAACTCGGAAACTTGTCAATTGTTCTTCTTCCAAACCAACATAATCAGCATTGAGTGCCAAAGTATAATTCCCCATTTGACTTCCCCAACCTTCCACAATGATGTAAACAGACCCTAATCCTACAGTTTCAAAGGTTAGTGCTGACTGACTTCCGCATTCCACAACATCGTCATTAAATGCAATGACATTTCCGTTCATATCAACAACACTTAAAAAGGTGTCGAAATTCGCGCCACACAGGGAGGCATGTACAGATTGAATGAGTGGATTCGGAGTTAATTTATAGTAAATATCTGGTGAGGGATATACGTAATTGTTATTTGAATAACAGAATGAATTATCGCGAGAATCCGAAAATGGCAATGACGTAACATTGATTGGATCATTGACATCATCTCCAATATAACCTGTACAATCTATTCCATTTCCGATGGTAATTCCAAAATCCATTACTGATCCCCATGTGTACGTTCCACAAGGGTCCAAGGGTAAAGTTCCTGCTTCTCGTTGCATGACGCGCATACGCGACGTACCATTTTGCGCATTCGCCGGAACAACAAAAGTAAACGTAGAAATCGCAACTGGCGGTGTC
>JBEDJV010000108.1:0-5762 GCA_041172545.1 Bacteroidota bacterium
ACCTTGTCCGTACCTGTAACCTTTTTAACTAATCTCGCTGCTTCATTTAATGAAATATTGTTCTTACCACCTAAATTAATCCTTTCATTTTTAATCTTTTAAAACGATAGTCAAAATGTCTTTTGCCACTTCTTTTTTTGATTTTAGCGGGAATTCAAAAACCGATTTATCCTTATCGAAAATAGTAATTTTATTTGTTTCAGCTTGAAATCCACTCACATCTTTTACGAACTCATTTAAAACAATGAAGTCAAGATTTTTACGCGTCAATTTATCTAACGCATATTCTTTCGCATTATTTGTTTCTAAGGCAAATCCGACTACTTTTTGTTGATTTTTCCTGTTTTCGGAGGCCCAAGTAAGGATATCAGGGTTCTTTACTAATTGTACGGAATGGTCATCAGCCGTTTTTTTGATTTTCTGAGTTTCCACTTTTTCGGGACGATAATCTGCAACGGCAGCGCTAAAGATTCCAAGATCACATGTGTCCCAGTTTTCTTGAACCGCACCTAACATTTCAAGTGCTGATTGTACCTTTACAAGCTGAAAATTTGGATGTGTTAATTCCAATGAAGTTGGACCACTCACCATGCAAACATGATGTCCCAAAGCCAAACAAGCGGAAGCCAATTCGTAGCCCATTTTCCCAATGGAATGGTTACCAATAAAACGAACGGGATCAATCGCCTCATACGTTGGTCCGGCAGTAATTAAAATCCGCTTAGTGGAATGTGTATGATTCAAAAGGAAAAAATCCTGAATGAAAGCCGCGATATTCTCAGGCTCTTCCATACGTCCTTGACCATCCAAACCACTCGCCAATGAACCTTCAGTTGCTGGAATAATGGAAACACCATCCAATAGCAAGGTTTCCATGTTTCGTTTCACTGTTGGATGTTGGTACATGTCCAAGTCCATTGCTGGAGCAATAATCGTCTTCCCTTTCATAGAGAAATACGTAGCGAGCAACAAGTTGTCACAGATACCACTCGCCATTTTCGCCAACGTATTTGCGGTTGTTGGAGCGATGATGAATACATCTGCCCAAAGTGCCAAATCGACGTGGTTGGCCCACTCCCCTGTTTTCTTGTTCCAAAATTCAATATAAACTGGATTTTCGGTCAATGTGGAGACGACGAGGGGACTGATAAAATCAGAAGAGGCAGGAGTCATGATTGCTCTGACTTCTGCCCCTTGTTTTTTTAATATTCGTATGAGGTAAGCAATTTTATAAGCTGCAATACCTCCTGTTATTCCAAGAAGGATGCGCTTTTCTTGCATTACTCTTTTTCTTGTGGTTTGCGCATGTAGATTTTGTCTTCCAATAACTCTTGCGTAGCAATAGCAGTTGGCTTCGGCATTTTCTCGTAATGCTTAGAAATTTCGATTTGCTCACGGTTTTCAAATACCTCTTCAAGGTTATCCGTTGTTGATGCAAATTCTTGTAGTTTTTGCGTCAATTCTTCTTTTACTTCCGAAGAAATCTGATTAGCTCTTTTTGAAATAGCTACCAATGCCTGGTAAATATTCCCTGTTTTTTCTTCCATACGAATAGTATCACGCGTAATGGTTGATTTTTCTGCTGGTATGTTTTTATAACTCATAATTCACTTTTCAGTTATTGTTGTCGCTCAACTTATCAAGATACGAACTTAATTCTTTCGAATATTTTGACTGTGGATAACGGAGAGCAAAGGTACGGAATCTTTCGTTAGTTTGTTCGATTCGTTCTGATTTTTTACTTTCAATGCTGTTGATGGTTAAAAAGTAGGAATTTTTGACAACCACGTAGTTTATTTCTTCTGCAAAATCTGATTGTCCGTGTCCTTCTAGAAAAATCTCACCTGAGGCCACAGCGGCTTTATAGTTTTCCATTTTATCGTACAACTTCACTTGATCATATTGCTTCGTCTCCAACTTAAATTGAAGTTGGTCAATAATTTGATTACACGAATCGATAAGGTACGATTGTGGATATCTGTCAATAAACTGCTGAACGTTATTAATCGCTAATTCCGTTTCTGTTTGATCCAAGGAATGTTCAGGTGAATTCTTCACACTGCATAATGCGACCATGAACAGGACTTCTTCATTCTTTACACTGTAAGGAAATCGTTGCATATATGCACTGTAATAATATTGTGCCATGTAGTAATCTTCTACTTGGAAATAACTTTTTGCCAGACGGTAATACGACAACTCACCTTCCGCACTTTTAGGCGAGTGCTGGTAAATTTGTTCATATAAAACGATGGCTTTTTCATATTGCTTCTCATCGTACAATTCATTTGCTAAACTGTACTTTGCAGCGAAGTCATCTGCTTTCACCACGGCATTGTAATTTGAACAAGCCGTTAAAAACAAGATTCCAATACTCAATAGGAAGAAATAATTTTTCATTTATTTTACTCTTAAACTTTTCCCCACTTGGAGAACAGTTGTTGGTTTAATTCCATTTAATGAACATATTTTCGAAACGGTGGTTCGATTTCTGTCTGCAATCTCCGTTAAGGTATCTCCAGAACGGACTTGGTAATATTTAACTTGTGGAGCACGCACAACCACAGGTGGTGGCGTTACAGCCGTAGGTGTTTCCGCAGGATGCTCCTCATAATAATCTGTTGGTTTGGCCCCCGGACGAAATAGTCCTTTGTGCACAAACAAGTTTTCATTCTTTAAAAATCGTTTATCGAAATCAATGATTTCTTCTGGATTCATTGGTGCATCGTAAAAACGAATCTCAAAGTGCAAATGTGGTCCGAATGATCTTCCCGTATTTCCTCCAAGTCCAATTGGATCTCCAGCTTTCACTTCCTGATCCGGATAAACTAAAAATTTACTCAAATGGGCATGAAACGTTTCCAAGCCATTGCTATGACGAAGAATGACGAGGTTCCCGAATCCACCATCATTGTATTTCGCGTATCGTACTTTTCCTGACCACGTAGCATAAACCGTATCACCTACATTCAATCCGATGTCAATTCCATTATGGTAACGTCCACTTCTGTAGCCATAACGAGAAGTAACGATTCCCTTCGTCGGCATGGAAAATCCATCATTTTGCTCATCATTTACGCACAACCAAATCGTATCTTTCAATTTGGATAAATCATTTCGACTCGTAAAACACACTTCGTTGTTCCAAGAAAGTGTAAACGGCACATCCTGATCTTCCGTCATGATTTTATGAATTCGCGCATTCATAATACCATCAAACTTAAACGGATTATAAAGAGCCCACGTTTTGTTGGAATAGATAATCACCTTTCCAATCTCTGTATCTACCGTATCCAACGCTCGTTGTCCCATCACATGAGAGGTCAAGCAAACGAAGAAAAAAACAATATGTAGAAATTTACGGGTCAAGTTCAAAAAATAAGGATTCCAAAGATAGTGAATTCCTTTTACATGGCCCTGATATCCATGATTTCAATATTGTAAAACACTTGCTCATTTGGTTTCACTAAATCCGCATAACCACGAGTACCATAAGCTTGAGGTGCATCGAGAATAATGAAATAGCGCTCACCTTTTTTTGCATTCTTCATGATTTTTCTCAATCCAGGAACAATGGTTTTTTGTCCAGGCGTGTATTTTAGCGGATAATTACCCAACCTTGTATTCATAACCGACGGTTTCGATTCTGTAGAAACCATCGCATGAAAGGACAACTCTTTACTTGGATCTTGGGCTAAGCTAGATCCTTCTCCATCTTTGATTTTCCAAGAGGTAATTCCTTCATTATGGATGCTTGGTGTTACAAGTGCCACCACTTTCACATAGAGCCAAACGGGTGAGTTCGCTGGAATCACACCTTTAATTTCTTTGTTTCCCAAGGCCAATTCTGCGGGAATTTCCACTTTGACAAAATCGCCGGGTGTTAATTCTTGAAAGGCCAAGTCCCAACCTGGTGTTTGCATGTTATATCCAATGACAAAAGGAATGAAAGGCATTTTGATGCGGTTATTTCCATCCACAATCTTTCCATCCGGCAAGGCCAAACGGTAATCAATCAACGCCATCTCCCCCTTTTTAAGTTTGCGGCCATTTCCTTTCAAAATCCATTTGATTACCAATCCATTATCGTAGGATTTCAGATCAGCCACTTTTCCTTTCTCAAAGGATTTCAAGTTGTCTTTCGTCGATTTAAATTCTTTATCGATTTTGTCCGACTTTTTCATCGGTTGTTGAATTTCCTTTTTTACCAAAGCACTTTTTTTACCTGTCGTAGTGTGACAAGCAGCCAAGGCAAGGACCAATGTGCAGAGAATAATTCGAATCATTAGTTTAAATCAATTAGTTGAAGATCAATATACAATACACTTTGTGGAGGGATTTTCATTCGATCTCCTAAAAGTCCGTGTCCCAAATAACTTGGAAGGATTAATTTTGCTTTATCACCTTTCATCATGAGTTGCAAAGCCTCATGAATTCCTGTTTCTTTTTCACTTTTGGCAATCACCACGCGTTCGATTTCATCTTTCGCCGTTTCATAGCACACACGTCCATCGAGTAATTCAATTTTCATACGAATCATCACTTCTTGTCCAACTTTCGCGAGATTAGGACCAATTCCGTGGAAATATCGCATGAAACGCAATCCAGATTCACTCACGGTGGAATCCATTTTTAATTCACGGTGATGCGCCAAAAACAGTTTAATTTTCAAGTCCTCCCTTGCATTCAATTCCTGATTAAAGTCCACCGAATGCGCTGTCCCCCACTTTTTAGCAGTGGAATCCTTTGTTTTTTCCGTTCGACAAGCGACCAAAACCAGCAGCAAGAAAATAAAGGAAAATCGGATCATTTCGTTTGTATTAACTCACCTACTAACGAACGGAAGCGCTCAATTGTTACAGTTAAGGAATCATTTGAGAATCCACCAGCAGCATATTGATGTCCACCTCCCATAAAGTTTCTGTTAGAAAACTCATTTACAAAGTACTTTCCTTTGGAACGGAAAGAGATTTTGATTCCATCTTCATGTTCCACAAAAAAGGCAGCAATGGAAATTCCTTCAATGGACAAAATGACATTCACCAGTCCTTCGGTGTCTCCTTTTTGATAATCGAAACGTCGTAATTCGTCTAATGTCAAACTGATTAATCCAATGGGTAATCCTGGGAATAGTTCCAATTTTTCCGCGATGGCGTATCCTCGTAATTGCAAACGAGAAACGGTATTTACATCATAAATGGCTTCGTGAATGTTCACATGATTCACACCGATTTTCAATAAATACGCAAGTACTTCGTGTGTTTTAGCCTTAACCGACGGAAAGCGGAAAGATCCAGTATCCGTAAGCATACCTAAATAAATGCCATTCCCGATTGCTTCATCGATGACCGGTAACAAGCCCATTTCTTCAATGCATTCGAAGATCAGTTGAGCTGTTGAACACACTTCGGGACGAGAAACCGTGATTTGACAAAAGTCCTGCGGATGCGGATGGTGGTCGATCATGACTTTCGTTGCTGGAAAATCCAACACAAACGATTCCATGTCCTTCCCTACTCGACCTGCACCATTGTAATCCAAACAATACAAGGTATCGAAGTTTGCAACGTTTTGGTGGAATCCTTGGTCGAAAATGGAGTAATCGACATCCTTCAAAAAGGGTAATAAGTAATCTGCTGGACGATCTGGAATGACTACATGTGCTTCCTTTCCTAAATTTTTCAAGAAGAAATACCATGAAACAACACTCCCAATGGCATCACCATCGGGAGATTTATGTGTTGTAATTAAAGCTTTTTGGC
>JBEDJV010000109.1:0-5749 GCA_041172545.1 Bacteroidota bacterium
GAGCGAATTGCCAAATATGGACCGTATCTTTAAAACGGGACTCGAAAACAAAATCGAAGGAATTGAAATGATCAACGCGGATCAAGTCCGTGAAATTGAACCTCATGTGAAATCCATCGGAGGTATTTGGGTTCCATGCACAGGAATCATTGACTTCCGTGGAGCAACGGCCAAAATGGTAGAGATCGCTTTGTCCATGCAAGCTGACAGCAAACTTTTCCTCGAAACAGAAGTGATTTCCATCGATAAAGGTGAGGAAAGTTCGAAGATCCACACTTCTAAAGGTGCGTTTGAAGCGGAATACCTCGTTTTTTGTGCAGGATTACAAGCGGACCGTTTAGCGAGAAAAGATGGAGTGAAATTAAAAGAACAAGTGGTTGGATTCAGAGGGGACTACTACGAACTAACTCCAGAAGCGAAACACAAAGTTAAAAACCTTATTTATCCAGTTCCAAATCCTGATTTCCCATTCCTTGGCGTGCATTTTACGCGCATGACAGATGGAGAAGTTGAATGTGGTCCAAATGCCGTGTTTACGTTTAAGCGTGAGGGATACGGTAAAACAGATTTCTCTTTGAAGGATACCTATGACGCCTTGACATATGGCGGGACATGGAAATTGTTTTTCAATAACATGAGTTTCGGAATCAATGAATACCGAAGAGCTTTTTCGAAAAAGTTATTCTTGAAAACCTTACAACGAATGATTCCAGATTTAACGATGGACGATATTCATCCAGGACGTTCTGGTGTTCGCGCATTGTTACTGGCAGAGGATGGTGATACACGTGATGATTTCCGCATCGAATACCATGGAAAATCCATTCACGTTTTGAATGCTCCATCTCCTGCGGCAACAGCTTCGTTAGCAATCGGACAATACATTGCCGATGAGGCGGAAAAACAATTTAACTTGAAATAGTCCGCCGGACTTATTGCCTTGTTAATTTTCCTTCTTTCCAATCTTGGATCAATTTTGCCCAAGAATATGGATTCAATAAATTATTCACCGGAAGTTGTCCGTTGGTATACAAACGCGTATTTCTCATGTTGTAAGCGTTTCCAGAAGCTAAAGACGCATCGGATTCTAAGCGCGCTGCGACAAAAGCAAGCGATTCACCAGATAACTCTTTTTGCGCAAGACGCACATCGTCCTCGTATGGGGTCATGTTGACAAAGTAATCTGCAAATTGCGAGCGAGTTGGCCACGGGTGAACAACCACTGTAGGTAATACGAGTGTGTCACGAACCAACATGTGTATGATGCTGTAGCGATTGTCTTTTAACGTGTCTGGAACAATATATGGAGATGTTTGAAATCCTTCACGAGAAAAGAAAACAGTGTCCCCAGGTTGCGTAACCAGGGTGAAAAAACCATAGAAATCAGATACAACGCCTTTCTTTAAAGAACGATTGTAAGCAGTTGAATAGGGAAGAGGAATCGCTTCTTCGGTCACTATGACTCCAGATAACTGAATTAATTGCGTGTTTATTTGTCCATATGAAGGAAGGCTGAGTGCAATCATCAAAAGGTAAAAGAAAGTCTTCATAGGCGTATTTTGTATACAAGGTTAAGTAAAATGCGTCAAATGCTCATTTATTAGGAATTATTTAACAATTGACCGCTGCTAAAACGAATAACCTGCCGATTTATTACTAAATTTGCAAGAATTTATTACAAAAAATAAGTTCACATGTCTCTCGATAATCTACAAAAAATTTCTGAAGGATTAACCTACGATGATGTTCTGTTAGCTCCCGCTTATTCAGAAGTTTTACCTCGTGAAGTTTCCCTGAAAAGTAAATTTACACGCAATATTACGGTAAACACACCGATTGTTTCAGCAGCAATGGATACCGTTACTGAATCCGAATTGGCGATTGCGATTGCTCAACAAGGAGGTATTGGTGTCGTGCATAAAAACATGACGATTGAGCAACAAGCAATGCAAGTGCGCAAAGTGAAACGTTCGGAAAGTGGAATGATCATTGACCCCATTACCTTGTTGGAAAATGCATTGGTGCAAGACGCTCTTCAATTAATGAGGGAAAATAGCATCGGTGGAATCCCAGTTGTGAATGAGCATAAAGAGTTAAAAGGTATTCTAACGAATCGTGATTTGCGTTTTGAAAAGAATATGTTGCGTCCTGTAGCTGAGATCATGACATCTGAAAACATTATTACAACAGGTGAAACAACCGATCTAACTACTGCGGAGGTTATTTTGCAGCAAAATAGAATTGAAAAGTTACCAGTGGTAGATGAGCAAAATCGCTTGATTGGCTTAATTACTTACCGCGACATCATTAAAGTGAAAGAACATCCGTACTCTTGTAAGGATTCATTAGGTAGATTGCGTGTAGCGGCTGCCGTTGGTGTTACGCATGATACCATGGAGCGTGTGACGGCCTTGGTTGAGGCTGGAGTGGATGCGATTGTGATTGATACTGCGCACGGACATACCAAAGGTGTCGTGGAGCAATTGAAAAGTGTCAAAGCGAAATTCCCAGAATTGGATGTCGTTGTAGGAAATATTGCGACAGCGGAAGCAGCAAAATATTTGGTGGAAGCAGGAGCGGACGCCGTGAAAGTTGGAATTGGTCCTGGATCGATTTGTACGACGCGTGTCATTGCAGGTGTAGGTGTACCGCAGTTAACCGCCGTGAATGAAGTGGCTCAAGCAATTGCAGGATCAGGTGTTCCCGTGATTGCTGATGGTGGAATTCGTTACACTGGTGACATTGTGAAAGCAATTGCTGCTGGAGCAGACATCGTGATGCTTGGATCCATGTTCGCTGGTGTGGAAGAATCACCAGGTGAAACAATCATTTTCGAAGGAAGGAAATTTAAGTCCTACCGTGGAATGGGATCGATCGAAGCCATGCAAAAAGGATCAAAAGACCGTTATTTTCAAGATGCGGAAGATGATATTAAGAAATTAGTTCCAGAAGGAATTTCTGGACGTGTTCCTTACCGAGGGAAATTAATTGAAGTGATGTTTCAAATCATTGGTGGACTTCGTGCTGGAATGGGATATTGTGGTGCGCCAACAATTTCAAAGTTACAAGGAGCTAGGTTTGTTCGTATTACTTCTGCAGGAGTACGTGAATCGCATCCACATGATGTGACCATTACCAGAGAAGCACCAAATTATAGTATCAAATAAATAAGCGAAATTTACGTTCGCAAAGAGTGAAAGAAACAAAATAACAAGTAGTAATGAAGAAAATTATCGTTTTAATCTTAATCTTCTCAGGAATCCAAGGAGCAATCGCTCAAAAGGATCCTGTAGTAATGGAAATTGATGGGAAACCGGTCACTAAAAGTGAGTTTTTACAGATTTACTTAAAAAATAATCCAACACCAAAGTTTGATCACGCATCATTGGATGAATATGTGGAGATGTTCACCAAGTTCAAATTGAAAGTTGCGGAGGCTGAAAAACTAGGTTATGATACCATTCCTAAATTGAGAAAAGAATTGGACGGATACAGAAAGCAATTGGCCTTGCCTTATTTAATTGATTCTGTAGAGAATCAGGCAATGGTCGCTCAAGCATATGACCGCATCAAAAACGAAGTTCGTGCTTCTCACATGTTGATTCGTGTAGATGCCAACGCGAGTCCAAAAGACACCTTGATTGCCTACAATAAAATAATGGCCTTGAAGGCACGAGTTGAAAAGGGAGAGGATTTTGCGTCTGTTGCGAAGATGAAAAATGGTTCGGAGGATCCGTCAGCGGCATCTAATGGAGGAGATTTGGGATTTTTCACGGCCTTCCAAATGGTGTATCCGTTTGAAGAGAAAGCGTTTACGACACCCATTGGACAGGTTTCAGATCCATTCCGTACGCGCTATGGATACCACATCGTGAAAGTGACAGACAAACGTCCATCACGCGGAACCATTCGCGTAGCACACATTATGGTGTCCACAGGTAAGGACGCGACAAACGAAGCAAAAGTAAATGCAGAGAAAAAAATCAATGAGATTTATGATAAACTCGTGGCGGGAGAGAAATGGGAAACACTTGTTTCCTTGCATTCTGACGACGCGAATTCTGTGAAGAAAAATGGTGAGCTTCCAGCTTTCGGTTCAGGTACAACGCAACGCATGGTTCCTGCTTTTGAAGATGCAGCCTTTGCCTTGAAAGAAGTTGGACAGTATAGCAAACCCGTGAAGACAGACTTCGGTTACCACATCATTAAATTGGTAGAGTGGAAAGAGGTTTCTTCTTTCGAGAGCATGAAAAAGGAATTACAGACGAAGGTAAACAAAGATGAGCGTTCGAAAAAAACACAGGATGCGTTTGTATCCAAATTGAAAGCGAACTACCACTACGCTTACAAAGGAGATAAAAATTTAAAATGGTTCAATGAGAAATTGGATTCCACGTATTACCTTGGAAAATGGAGCGCAGATGGTAAGTTGAAAACGAATAAAGTATTGTTCGAGTTAAACGGAGAAACTGCGGATTTTACACAACAAGCATTTGCTAGGTATTTGGAGAAGAATTACCGTGGAGTGAAACGTGATGAAAACAAGGCAGTTGTAGCGAAGCAATACAAAAGCTGGGAGAAAGCGGCAATTTTACAATACGAAGAGTCCATTTTGCCAACGAAATACCCAGAGTACAAAGCCTTGTTAAAGGAGTACCACGATGGGATCATTTTGTACGAAATTATGCAGGATCGTGTTTGGAACAAAGCGGTGAAAGATACTGCCGGACTTCGTGCGTATTTTATGTCCAATCAATCTAAATACACATGGCCAAAACGTTTGGATGCAACAGTATACGAATGTTTGAACAAAGACATCGCGACAAAAGTATCGGCAATGTTGAAAAATGACACCATTAATTCGAAAGATGTATTGGATGTCATCAACAAGGATTCAGAGTTGAACTTAAAAGTGAAAATGAACAAATTTGACATCGCTCAAACTCCTTTCTTGGCAAATAAATCCTTGTCAAAAGGCGTGAATCCAGCCTACGAATTTGAAGGAAAAGTTTATGTGGTGAAGGTAACGGCTGTCTTGGAGCCAGGATTGAAAGAATTCAGCGAGGCAAAAGGAATGGCAACCTCCGATTATCAAAATTACCTTGAAACAACGTGGTTAGAATCCTTAAAGAATGCACATACGGTGAAAGTGAATAAAGATGTTCTTTATCAAATTGGAAACTAACGAATGAAAAGATACACACTGTTCATCTTCCTATTTTTAAGTGCCTATAGTTTTGCTCAACCATCAAAAGTGGTGAACAAAATTGTGGCTCAGGTCGGAGATAATATCATACTTTTATCGGACATCGAATCACAGTTACTACAGGCCGAACAAAGTCAAGTAAAGGTGACGAAAACAATGGAATGTGGAATTCTTGAGCAATTAATGGTGCAAGAGTTACTCATCAATCAAGCCATGTTGGATAGTTTGGTCATCAAAGACGAAACAGTCGATTACGAAATGGAAAATCGTCTTCGTATTCTTGAATCCAAAATGGGAGGAAGAGACAAACTTGAAGCGTATTACGGCAAGTCTGTTACCCAAATCAAGGAAGAGTTTCGTGCCAAAATCAAACAGCGCTTATTGGCTCAAGAAATGGAGTCCAAAATAGTATCTGAAGTATCGGTAACACCAAAAGAAGTTGCTGCTTATTTTAATTCCTTGCCAAAAGATAGCATTCCTTACATTAACATGAAGCTGAGTTTTCAGCAAATTGTTCAATATCCAGTAATTACAAAGGAAGAT
>JBEDJV010000110.1:0-5674 GCA_041172545.1 Bacteroidota bacterium
TAGTGTATCTGTTAATGGATTAAATCCTAAGTCTCCCGCGATTGCCAATGCAGCCACCATTTCAGGAGATGTTACGAAAGCATGCGTATTTGGATTTCCATCTGCACGTTTAGAGAAGTTACGGTTGAATGAGTGTACAATCGTATTTTTCTCTTGTTTCTCTGCTCCTTCTCTGGACCATTGACCGATACATGGACCACACGCATTCGTAAATACTTTCGTTCCCATTTTTTCAAAGTCAGCCAAAATTCCATCGCGATCCGCAGTGAAACGTACTTGCTCAGATCCTGGATTGATTCCAAATTCTGCTTTTGGAGAAATACCTTGCGCAACTGCTTGTTGAACGATGGACGCTGCACGCGCTAAATCCTCGTAAGAAGAGTTTGTACAAGAACCAATTAGTCCCCACTCTACTTTCATTGGCCAATTGTTCGCTGTGGCTTCCGCACGCATTTTCGAAACTGGCGTTCCTCTATCTGGTGTAAATGGACCATTAATGTGTGGTTCCAATTCACTTAAGTTGATTTCAATTATTTGATCGAAGTAAGCTGAAGGATTATCATAAACTTCTTGGTCACCTGTTAAATGCTCAGCGATTTGATCAGCAGCTTTAACCACTTCTTCTCTACCTGTTGCCATTAAATAGCGACGCATCGACTCATCGTAACCAAAAGTCGAAGTCGTTGCTCCGATTTCAGCTCCCATATTACAAATGGTTCCTTTTCCCGTACAAGATAAAGAGATCGCTCCTTCGCCGAAATACTCAACGATTGCACCTGTCCCACCTTTTACCGTCAAAATATCAGCTACTTTCAAAATGACATCTTTTGCAGATGTCCATCCGCTTAATTTACCCGTCAATTTCACACCGATTAACTTTGGAAATTTCAATTCCCAAGCCATTCCAGCCATGACATCTACTGCATCAGCTCCACCAACACCAATCGCAATCATTCCGAGTCCACCGGCATTTACGGTGTGTGAATCTGTTCCAATCATCATTCCACCAGGAAATGCATAGTTTTCTAATACTACTTGGTGAATGATCCCAGCTCCTGGTTTCCAGAATCCAATTCCGTATTTATTTGAAATCGAAGACAAGAAGTTAAACACTTCGTTGTTTTGATTTAATGATTCTTGTAAGTCTTTACTTGCACCTAATTTCGCTTGAATCAAGTGGTCCGCATGAACCGTTGATGGTACTGCCACACGTTTTTTTCCTGCTTGCATAAATTGCAACAAAGCCATTTGAGCCGTAGCATCTTGCATCGCCACACGATCCGGTGCAAAATCAACATAAGAGCTTCCTCTTTCATATGCTGCTTGTGCGTTTCCATCCCAAAGGTGAGCGTACAGAATTTTCTCAGATAAAGTCAATGGTCTACCAACGACTTTTCTTGCTGCTGCAATGCGCTCAGGATATTGCGCATAAACCTTTTGAATCATGTCAAGATCGAATACTTTCATAGTGCTAATGTAATTTTGATGTGCGCGCAAATTTAATGAATTTGACGCATTAAAGAAATTGAAAAGGACTGAAATATTTTTTATTCCAAAAGATAGATGGTAACTTACTGCTCCAATTATAGGATTATGCGTTATTTCACAGCATTATTTTGCTTCTTTTTACTCCTTTCTTTTTCCCTTTCTGATACGGAAAAAGGGAGCGCATCTTATTACAGCAGTTCGATGAACGGCCGCAAAACCTCATCCGGTGAAGTTTTTAATAACAACTTGCTTACCGCTGCACATAAATCTATGGCACTCGGGACAATGGTAAAGGTTACGAACTTAAAAAACGATTCAACGGTGGTATTAAAAGTCAACGACCGACTCTCAAAAAGTTCAAGTCATGTCATTGATGTGACTTTAGCAGCGGCAAAAAAACTTAATTTTGTCCGAAATGGGATTACAACAGTAACTGTTGAACCCCTTACAAAAGCAAATGAAGAAACTAAACAGCGTTAAAGAGTTAATCATATTGGATCTTTCCACAGTGCTGGCGGGACCCTCCGTTGGAATGTTCTTTGCTGAGCTTGGTGCCAAAGTGATCAAAATCGAACATCCTACGCAAGCCGATGTCACACGATCTTGGAAACTTCCTTCTGAAAACAATGCTTCACCTGTTTCTGCTTACTTTTCCAGTGTAAATTATGGAAAGTCCTACTTAAAATTGGACCTGAGCGACAAAGATCAACATGCATCCTTCTTGGAATTAGTCCGGACCGCCGATGTCTTAATTAGTAACTTTAAAAAAGGTGATGATCAAAAATTACACCTCGAAACTTCCTTTCTTCATTCCATTAATCCAAAATTAATTATTGGAAAAATCAGTGGATTTGACAGCGAAAGCGATCGAGTGGCATACGACCTTATTCTTCAAGCAGAATCTGGATTTATGTCCATGAATGGAACAAAAGAGTCTGGTCCAGTTAAGATGCCAGTTGCACTGATAGATGTCTTAGCGGGCCACCAACTAAAAGAAGGAATATTACTTTCAATCTTGGAACGACAACTTTCCGGAAAAGGATCTGAACTTACTGTTTCTTTGTACGACGCTGCGGTATGCAGCCTTGCCAATCAAGCATCAAATTACCTGATGGCTGGACACGTTGCTCAACGGATCGGGAGTTTACATCCGAACATTGCACCGTACGGAGAATTGTTCACGACAAAAGATCACGTTTTAGTGACTTTTGCCATTGGGTCTAATGCACATTTTCAAAAATTTACAAAGGTTCTTGGACTTCCAGACCTCGCCACAGATTATCGCTTTGTTGACAACCAAGCTAGATTGAACAATCGAACGGAATTAAAAAACTTGCTTCAGCAAGCGATTTCTTTGCTGGAAAGCACAACGCTTCTTTCAGACTTACATCAACTACATGTGCCATGTGCACAAGTTAAAAGCTTGGATGAAGTTTTCAGCGATGAAAAGGCCCAAAACTTGGTGCTTACAGAAACGATTGACGGAATTGAAACCAAACGCGTGCAGTCCGTCGCTTTTAAACTATCAGATGATTCACAGTCCTAAAACACCCGAAGAGTGGGATCAGTATTTTGACCTTCGTTACCGCGTTTTGCGTGAACCTTGGAAACAAGCGCGTGGATCTGAGCGAAATGAAGGCGATGCACATGCCGAGCATTATGCTTATTTTCAAGATGAATGCATCGTCGGCGTCGGCAGATTGGATGTCATGAGTCCGACGCAATGTCAAATTCGTTTCATGGCCGTCGAAAACAAGAAGCAAGGTACAGGGATTGGAAAAGCCCTCATGTTACACATGGAGAAACGAGCGTGGGAACATGGTACAAAAGAAATTATCTTACATGCGCGTGAAATTGCCCTTCCCTTTTACGAAAACTTGAATTACAAAATAATGGAGAAATCACATTTGCTTTTTGGTGAAATTCAACATTATTTAATGTCCAAACAACCCACACAATGACCCAAGACGAATTTGTTTTAAAAGAATTCTATGACATCATCACTCCGAACAAAATCAATTTATTTGATCGCATAGCGGCAGATCGCACTCGTCATTTGACCATCGCTCTTGAAAACATCTACCAGGAACATAACGCCTCCGCTGTATTGCGTACGTGTGATTGTTTTGGAATTCAAGATTTGCATGTGATTGAAAAGGACAATCAGTACCAAATTCAACGTGATATTGCTTTAGGTTCTGGTCGTTGGGTAGATATCCATAATTTCAGCGACGAAGTTGGTCCGACAGAAAGATGTATAAAAACGCTCAAAAATCAAGGTTATTTAATCGTTGCCACAACACCACATACCGACGCTTACACTGTGCATGACCTACCAATTGACAAGCCTCTTGCATTCTTTTTTGGAACGGAACGACAAGGACTGAGTGAAGAAATGATGCAAGAAGCTGATTTGCACGTGCGTATTCCCATGTATGGATTCACGGAAAGTTTTAATATCTCGGTTTCCGTTGCTGTTTTACTCCAAACCATTCGGCAACGACTGGAAATAAGTCAACATGCATGGAAATTGCCAGAATCAAAACAAATTGCACTAAAAATTCAGTGGTGTGAGAAAATTCTTAACGGTGGAGAAGCACTTAGCAAAGAATTCCGTGCGAGGTATCAAAAAGATTGATAAATTTGTGTAGTTATATTATGATAAACAATTACTTATGGGAAAAGGAGATAAAAAAACAGCAAAAGGTAAACGTGCCATGGGTTCTTATGGAATTACCAGAAAACGTAAAGAGGAAAAAGTAGTCATCGTTCCGAAAGTGAAAAAAGAAAAAAAGGCTGAAACTGAAACTGCTAAACCAGCAGCAAAAAAACCGGCAGCGAAGAAAACCGCAACCGCAAAATCTAAATAAAAAATGAAGCTGTCAATTGACAGCTTTTTTTTTAACAAAATTTCACATTAATTCACATTCTAGATGCTATGTGAAAAGTATTCATGAATTTTGAATCAAATAAATCAACAATGAAACATAATTTCGGCGCAGGCCCCTGCATTTTACCACAAGAAGTATTTCAACAAGCGGCAAATGCTGTGTTGGATTTTAATGGACTTTCGATTCTAGAAGTTTCTCACCGTCACAAAGATTTCGTTGCGGTGATGGACGAAGCAATTGACCTCGTAAAAAAGGCATTGAATGTTCCGGAGGGATATTCGGTTGCTTTCCTTCAAGGTGGCGCGACGTTAGGATTCACTATTGTTGCCTTGAATATGATGAGAGACAAAAAGAAAGCTGGATACATCAATACAGGAACTTGGGCTTCAGGAGCTATCAAGGAAGCCAAAAAAGTTGGTGTGGACGTAAATGTATTCGCTTCTTCTGAAGATAAAAACTTCACCTACATTCCAAAAGGATACACCGTTCCTACGGATGTAGATTACATTCACTTTACCTCAAACAACACCATTTACGGAACTCAATTCAAAGACATCCCAAAAACAGATTTACCACTGGTTTGCGATATGTCTTCTGATATCTTCTCCAAGGAAATAAATGTTGCTGATTTTGACATTATTTACGCCGGAGCTCAAAAAAACCTTGGTCCAGCAGGTGCAACATTGTACATCGTTAAAGATGAAATCCTAGGAAAATCCACTTCGCCATTTATGCCAACCTATTTGGACTTAAAGCAACAAGTGGAGAAAGAATCTATGTTGAATACACCTCCTGTGTTTTCTGTTTATGTGGCCATGTTGAACTTAAGAAATTTAATAGCCAATGGCGGTGTAAAAGCCATGGAGCAACGAAATAACGAAAAAGCAGCCTTGTTATACAAAGAAATTGACGAGAATCCATCTTTCCGCGGAGCTGTGGAAACAGAAGATCGTTCGCACATGAATGTCACATTCTTATTGAACGACGAGAGTCGAACAGAAGAATTCGATGCCATGTGGAAAGCAGCTGGAATCGTAGGATTGCCTGGACACCGATCTGTTGGTGGATACAGAGCTTCGATTTACAATGCCTTACCAATCGAGAGTGTTCAAGTATTGGTCGATGTCATGAAGGCATTTCATCAAAAATAGTTTAAAATAGACTTATGAAAATATTAGCAAACGACGGAATATCACCGCTAGGACAACAGTTGTTAGAGGCGGCGGGACATGTCGTAATCACGGATAAAGTAGCACAAGACGAATTAGCTAACGCCGTGAATGAACAAGGAATCG
>JBEDJV010000111.1:0-5612 GCA_041172545.1 Bacteroidota bacterium
CTGGTGTTGTACCATGATAATGCACCTTTACTTTAGAAGTAGCGGTTGGACGCTCACCTTTTCCTTCTTTCAGCACTTCATACTGCAAACCAGAAGCAGTTACCTCTACCCCTTTTCTTTTCGCGTTTTTCGCTAAAAACTCTTCTCCCACAGCTTTATAAGCCATGGCATTTTTCTCCTCTTCAGCTTGTGCTAATTGTTGCTTCTGTTGAAAGAAACTATTCAACATTTCATTTCCTGGATCCGCACACATCGGTGCTTGTTTTGTCATTGCATCTTGCAGACCTTTAACCAGTAAATTCACATTTGCCTCACTGAAGTCCTTCATAATACTTGCGCCAATATTCATTCCCACCAAGTAGCTAACGGAGTCTACCTTTGTTAATTGCGCATTAGCCGAAACGCTCAACATGATTGCGGCGATTGCCATTGTTTTTTTCATCATTTTCATTTTATTGTTAATTACGGGTATCAATTCCCCAAAGCATTTTATTTCGAATCGTATCGAGAAAATTATTATCCTCAAATTTAATAACATTAATCATAAATTCCGCTTTTGTCACAATGACATCCTCCCCTTGTTTGATGTGCTTCGAAACACCATCTAAACTAAGTAAATAACTGCGATCTCTTCCTTCTACACTTAAGGTAATTGGCATGTGATCAGGCACAACTACGGGACGCACATTTAAATTGTGCGGAGCAATTGGCGTTAATATATGCACTTGACAACCAGGTGTTATGATTGGCCCACCGCAACTAAGACTATAAGCAGTCGAGCCCGTTGGTGTTGCTACGATAAGTCCATCAGCCCAATAAGAATTCAAGAATTTCTTTTCCAGATATGCGTGAACAGTCACCATGGAAGACGTATCTTTTTTCTGCAAAGTGAGCTCGTTTAACGCAAAATTATCTTCACCGAAAACGTCATCTACAGTTGAAACACGCAGCAAGGAACGTTTTTGAAATTCAAATTGCTGGTCTCTAACACTAGCTAATTTATCGTAAATATGATCTTTTGAAATATTGGATAAAAAGCCAAGTCGTCCTGTGTTGATCCCCATAATTGGCACTCCAGAGTCTCGAATATAAGAAACTGCTCTTAAAAATGTCCCATCACCTCCAAGACTGATCAATAAATCGAAACCTGAATGAAAATCTTTGTGGTTATTAAACGTTTCATATTTTGTGGAAATTCCTGCTTTCGCAACCAATTGCTCTTTCAGTTCCTCTTCCAAAACTGCTTTCCAACCAAAATCGTCAATGTGCTTTAATACTTCAAGGAAGAATGCACTTGATTGCTTGTTTATCTTTCTACCGTAAATGGCTACTTTCATCTTTACAATTTTAAGTATTGCATTAACGTATCATACCTCCATTGCATGTCTTCGTCCCCATCTCCATCTTTAAAGGATGCTTTCACCAAGTAATCGTAACGTTCAAACGTTCGGATGATGCTACTTAAATCGTAGGTATTTACTTTGAGTGTCACATCAATTTTGGTTGAATCCAAGTTCGAAGTCATAAAAACGCTTAAGATTCGAGCGTTGTTACTTTCAACAATTTGCGCGATTTGGGACAAGGTGTAGTCACTTGCGTTCATCTCCAAAACGAGAATTCCGCCGTTTTCTTTAATGCTTCCAGTATTCGCGAGAAGGGTCATTACATGATAAACGCTGCAACATCCGAGGTAGTTTTCCTGTTGATCTAAAATGGGAATGACACTTAACTTAAACTCTGCCATTTTGGCTATGACATCATACATATGTGCTTGCCCAAAAATAAATGGACGCGGCAAATGTTGAAACAAATGATCGAGATTTTGATCTAAATTGAGGTGGTCGAGAATATCTGATTCCGAAACAACCCCTACGAAGTTGCCATTTTTGAGCACTGGAAGATGAGAAACCTTAAATTCCTCCATCCAACTCAAGGCCTTTTCACCTGAATCTGTATGGATTAAAGGTGGTATTTCGTCTGTTATTAAATCAATTGCTCTCATACGCGTCGCCAAAGTAGTAAAATCCTTTCAGAGTTCTTACTTTTGTGTGTCAAAATTTGTGCCATGACAAGACTAAGTGTGAACATCAATAAAATTGCGACGCTTCGAAATGCTCGAGGTGGACAAATGCCGAATGTCGTTCAATTCGCTATCGACTGCGAACGTTTTGGCGCACAAGGAATCACGGTTCACCCACGTCCGGACGAACGTCACATCACTACAGATGACACCTATGACATTGCGAAAGTTGTCACAACAGAGTATAACATCGAAGGATATCCAGATAGCCGTTATATGACGCTTATTTCAGATATACGTCCACACCAAGCGACCTTGGTACCTGATGGGCCAGACGTTCTTACCTCAAATGCAGGATGGGATACGGAAAAACACCAATCTTTTTTATTCGAGACACTCCAAGAAATTTCTTCCTTGGGAGTCCGTACTTCTCTTTTTATTGAGCCAAATAAACATTGGATTGAACTGGCAAAAAAAGCGGGAGCTGATCGCATCGAACTGTACACTGGTCCTTATGCCGAAGCATTCGGAAAGGATCCATTATCAGCGATTAAAAATTACGTCGACGCCATTGAGTTTGCTGTTTCGATCGGATTAGAGATTAATGCTGGACATGATTTAAGTCAAGATAACCTGCGTTTTTTCAAACAATCCGTGTGTCAATTGGATGAAGTTTCGATTGGACATGCGCTCATTTCTGATGCCTTATACCTTGGAATTGAAAACACTATCCAGCGTTATTTACACCTATTACGCGATTGATTAGATCTGTTTCAAGATTCGGTGAGGATACGGAATGTTGATATTGTATTCCCTGAAAAGACGATCGATTTCAAAACGAATTTCCGACTTGTAAATATCGATATCCCAGCTATGGTCTGCCCAAAAAATCAACTCCAAGCCTAAGCCATTTTCCCCGAAATCTGCTAAACTTACAAATACTGGATGATTCTTTTTCACCTTTGGATGTGCCATTGCGGCTTGAATAAGCAAGCGTTTAATTAATTCTGTATCCGCGCCAAAATCGACGGTTACATTAATTTTAAATCGTGTCAATTCAGATCCATGACTCCAGTTTTCAATTTGCTCTTGTGTCAAGCGTGTATTTGGTATGATCAGTACATTCCCTTCGCGTGTTTGAATCTGCGTCGTACGTACACTAATCTTCAGGATTTTTGCAACGATGGCATCCGAAGATTTCTGTGAACTTTTAGAAGTCCCATGGATTTCCACGATGTCTCCAACCCGCAAATTACCTTCCACTAACAACACGACGCCACCTATCATGTCTTTAAAGACATCTTGCAATCCTAATCCTATTCCAACTAAGAGTCCGACCGAACTCGTCAGGATAATAACGAGGTCAATATTCAGTAATTGAAAGCAAAACAGGATCGAGAATACATAAATGATGTATTTCGCGATTTGTATGTATACATATTCCGATGCCGGATCGTAATTTGTATTTCGCTTGAATTTTCGTCCAATGTAAAGTTTACTTAAATTCACTAGAATACGTGCGCCAAAAAACACGGATACGATGATTAAAAGATCGGCAAAATCAATTTTAATCGTTCCTAAATCAATGAACTTATACCTAAGAAAATTCTTGAAAGTAACATTGTAGTTATTAAACTTAAAGCTTAAAACAGCCACATAGATCGCCAGCAAGTAAACACTTTGACTCAACAACTTCAACCATGCTAGCTGCCTACCTTCGAGGTTGATGTGCGTTGTTTTAACATAACGTTTTAATAAGCGGTGAACAATCCGCCGTAAAATAGCAGCTGCTAGGAAAATGAGTGTTAAAAACACCAGATTCCAAAAGCAAATTTTATATGGACCTATATGAAAAAGTGTAGCGCTCAACATCCTAACGTGTGATAATCCTCCCTAATTTTTCTGAAAACTCTTTTCGCACTTTTGCATACACCATTTGTTCGGACAACAACAAGATTAAATCTTCACCTTGTGGATTTTTCTCCTTCAATTCACGTTGCAATCCTTGAATATGCTGCTCCACTTTGATCAGTTTAAAGTGATAAATGGCGTTCATTACGGATTCATATAAATTATCCGACTCTGACTTCGTGTGTATGTTGTACTTTCCGACCCAATTATAACTCAATTCGTGATCATCGCTTTCAAGATCACTGACAAATGCAACGATTTCTTGGTTTTCAATTCGTTTTAAGTAGGAAGCAGATAAAAGCGTATTATCTTTTACGCCATCCATAAATAACCCATAGATTTCTCGGTAAAGCGGTTGTTCGATGCGTAAATCGTCGCTTTCAATTTCTTGAATAATTAATTCGATGACACTCGTTGACTTATCTTCACTTCCAATTTCTTTAATCAGTACCTCTCGAGTACCATATTTTATCATTAAGCGAATGAGTTCATCCTCGTGCTTTACATCGAGGGGAGTCCCTCCAGCCTCTTGACTTTGAATGGCTAATTCATCTTGAAGAAGATTCACATTTTCCTTCGGAAGTGGGATCTCATTCAACATGGGTTCTTGTAATTGTTTTGCCATCGTTGACTTGCGCAAGCGCATGAGTTCGTTGTTGACAATGGACTCAGAAATTTCAAACTGACGAGCAATTTCTTGTATGTAAACGCTACGGGTAATCTGGTCTGGAATTAGCGATACGGAATGAACAATTTCTTTGATTAATTCGGACTTGCGGATTGGGTCATTCAGTCCATCAGCTAAAAGAATGGATGCTTTAAAAGTGATGAAGTCCTGTTTGTGAGATTTAATGTAATCTTCCAATTCAGTTGAACTGCGTGTTTTCGAAAACGAATCCGGGTCCTCTCCATCTGGAAATAGAACGACCTTCACATTCATTCCTTCCTCTAAAATCAAATCAATCCCACGGAAACTTGCTTTAATTCCAGCTGCGTCACCATCATACAAAATGGTTAAGTTTTTGGTGTAGCGCTTCACCAATTTCACTTGTTCCCTCGTCAATGAAGTACCTGAGGAAGAAACAACATGTTGCATTCCTGCTTGATGCATGCTAATGACATCGGTATATCCTTCACACAATAAACACTCGTCGTATTTAACGATATCACCTTTTGCAAAGTACAATCCATAAAGGATTTCACTTTTATTATAAATAATGCTTTCTGGTGAATTGAAATACTTCGCGATTTTTTTATCTGCCAGCAATGTACGTCCACCAAAGCCTAAAACGCGCCCAGAAATACTGTGAATTGGAAAGATTACACGTCCACGGAAAAAATCAAAGGAACGTTCTTCCTTGGTTTTAACGAGTCCTACTTTTTCAAGATAATCTAATTTGTATCCTTTTCCAAGGGCTTTTTTCGTGAAATCATCTCCTTTATTTAGGCAATAACCAAGTTGAAATCGTTCGATTATGTCTTTACGAAATCCACGCTCTTCGAAGTAGGAAAGTCCAATTGCTTTCCCCTCGTCGGTTTCGTGCATGTTTTCCGAAAATGTATTTTTCGCGAATTCATTGATGATGTAAAAACTCTCGCGTTCATTTAACTGTGCTAATTCCTCTGCTGTTGGCTGCGCTGTTTCGGGGATTTGAACACCATAGCGATCTGCCAACCAACG
>JBEDJV010000112.1:0-5556 GCA_041172545.1 Bacteroidota bacterium
AGTGAAATCCACCCTTTCCTCGGTAGAGTTTCATGGGTTGTTTTAATTGGATTTTCAGCACACTGATTTCTGGGTCTAAAGCGGCAATGGGTACATCCATGTAGATGGTTCCCGGTACATAGCTCCAGTCGATTTTACCGACAATTTTGTATGGTACAGAGGTATTCGTTCCAAGTACTGTTATGCTTTGGATGTCAGACATTAATCCTTTTAGTTGAACCGTTACTTTCAAATTCGATGTGGCAACGGGCGAGGTGGAAATGGTGCCATAGTTTAATTCTTTCGTCGCTTGATTGGTAGTGTCCACACTGATGGCTGGAAGAAATAAGAAAATTGTCATCGAATCGCTCGAAATGGTACTGTTTCCATGAAAATGTCCAGCTGGAAGTCCGGCTTTCGTTCCATAAATCGCTTCTTTGTGTTTGGAAGTCCAACGTCCCAATGCTTTTAACAAATTCACTTGTTCACTTGGAATGGTTCCGTCTGCTTTTGGACCGATGTCTAATAGTAAATTTCCGCCCATTCCTAAACATTCTGTGAATATTTGCAGGACTTCATTCACCGTTTTCATGTTGTGGTCGCTCGGACGATAGCCCCAATTGTCGTTACTAGTCAAACATAGTTCCCAGGTATTTCTGTCGGGATGTACAATCGGCATGTTTTGCTCCGGTGTGTCGTAATCCCCGTAGGACTTTAATCGTCCATTCAAGATGGCCTTCGGGTTACTCGCATGAATGATTTGATCTATTTTCGCTGCTTGCCATTCTTCTTCCGAATGCTCCCAGTCTCCGTCAAACCAAAATAAATCCGGTTGAAACTGCTGATTGATTTCTTGTATTTGTCCGTGCATGAAAGACAAAAAGCGATTCCATCGCACACTATCCTCTTTGATTTGATAGCGGTTATAATCTTTCAAAAAGGTTGGATAATCATCGTGAGACCAATCCAACAATGAATAGTATGCGCCAAAATGCAATCCTTCTTTTCGAATGGCTTCAACGAATGGAGTGATTAAATCACGTTTCGCAGGTGTCTGGTAAACAACGCTCAAGGGTAATTTCTCCTTCCATAGAAAATCTCTCATGTATTTCGAATAAACAACGGTGGGAAGCGCTTTTTTCAATTCAACTTCTGTTGTTCTTGGTGTCGTAAATTTAGTATCCCATAATGCCACGCCATCGTGGTGTTGCGTGGTCATTACGGTGTATTGCGCACCACTTTCCTTGATCAACTTCGCCCATTCTTCCGGATGATAGTTTTCTGCTCGAAATCCACCAAGTTGCGACATATACGTAGGGTAAGCTACACCTTTGTTGTGAAATGCCCAACTTTCGGAAGTGCCGTCTACCGCGTAAATTCCCCAGTGGATAAAAATCCCCAGTTTCGCATCTGAAAACCATTGAATGGAATCTGAATGATTAGAATGTTGTGCAAAACACATCTTTCCAAAAAGCCCAATAAAAAGTAAAAAGCTCCATTTTTTCATGAGGTGAAGATACAAATTCTGTTCTGAATCTTCATGTATGATCTTTATGTTCATGGATTTAGATGGCTAAATTCCGAAGGCATAACAATTTTATCATACGCTTAGTCGATTTAATTCGCTTAGTTGAAGTAACTTTGCGGAGAAATGTTGTTTTGAACTCCTTGAGGTGAACGATACGTTAGCACCGAAACCAAAGCAAGATTGAATGTCGACACTTGACAATGAATAAAGTATTCTTACTGAGTATATTATTGATCTGTTTCAGCGGAATAGATGCACAGCAGTTAATTATCAATGAAGTTTCCCAAGGTACGGGATCTAGTGAGTACGTGGAATTTGTGGTCATTGGAACACCAACCTGTGTTACACCTGTTCCAAGTTTAGACTTACGAAAAGTCATAATCGATGACAATAACGGATATTTTGCGCCTGGTTCCGGAACGGGAATCGCGGGAGGTGCTGTTCGTTTCGCTAATATTCCCTTTTGGCAGAGTATCCCACAAGGAACGTACATTGTCATTTACAACGACGCAAGTCCAAACACGAGTTTACCGCCAGATGATAATACGATGTCGGATGGAAATTGTCGCTTGGTCATTCCTGCCAATTCCAATTTATTAGAGAAAACCACGGTTAGTCCAACAACCACGAATCAAGCATATCCTCCGGATATCAATTGGTCTGTAGGTGGATCATGGTCTCCCTTAGCGATGTCCAATTCAGATGATTCCTTTCAAGTTCCGAATATTCCATCAACAGGAGTTCCATTTCATAGTGTGAGTTGGGGCAATAACACCAACAATGCGATTGTTTATTTTGCTGGTTCTGCAGCTGGAAAAGTCTTTTCGTTTACGAATACGACATCGAATAATTGGAATTTAGTAGCCAATTGGACGAGTGCTGATGTTGCCACTGGACAAACACCTGGAATGGCGAACAATGCGGCGAATGATGCCTGGATTGGAAGTATGAATCCACTCTGCAGCGTAAATCCAGGAATGACGGTCACTCCAAATATTGTAAATGAAACATGTGTCAACGCGTGTGATGGATCCATTCAAACTTCTGTTACAAATGGACTTGCACCCTACACTTACAGTTGGTCAAACGGAGCAACTACGAGTTCACTATCGAATGTTTGTCCAGGTGCTTATACAGTTACAGTTACTGGAGCAAATGGCTGTTCGGTAATAGAAACATTTACAGTGACAGCAGGAGCGCAAGGTTCGAACGCCAGCATTTCTGCAGCGGGTCCATTCACCAACCAAGACGCAGCTCAACAAATACAGGCATTGAATGGGGGAGGAGTATGGACTTCCACCTGCGGGACATGTTTATCTGCGACTGGAATCTTCAATCCACAAATTGCTGGAACCGGTTCTTGGCAAGTATGTTATGCCTTGGGAACAGGAAGTTGTGCAGACACTCAATGCATCACGATTATTGTCACAAATGGTTGCACACCTCAAACGACCACAGAATCCTTAACGATTTGTCCTGGAGATTCCGCCTTTATCAACGGGAATTGGGAAAACACACCTGGACAATATTCAGCAGCGTATTTGGATGTGAATCAATGTGATAGTACGCACATTGCTACCTTGAATTTATACACAGTGAGTCCGTGGACAGAGAACATCATTCTATGCGAATTCGATTCGGTTTTAGTCTTCAATCAGTGGATTTACGGTGCACAAACCTTAACCCAAGTGGAACAAAATACAAATGGTTGTGATTATGTTCATACGGTGAACGTTCAGTTAGAATCGTGTTTCATTGATCCATCTGTTATTTTTATCCCAAATGTCTTCACTCCCAATGGTGACATGGTCAACGATACCTTTGAAATCATCATTCAGAATGGGAAGGTAGAAAAAGGATGGATTTTCAATCGTTGGGGAAATGTCATTTGCACTTTTTCTCCCACACAGTTGAAATGGGATGGAAAAGACGAGCGAACGGGAATCCCAGTCTTAGATGGAGTATATACGTATATGGTCTATTTTAATCCAGCAAACACGGTAAAAGAGTTGTACCAAGGATTTGTAACCGTTGTTAAATAATTAGTTTCATGTATCTGTGATGGATACAAAAATCTTCTCGAATTTCCTTGTATCTTTGTAGCTCAATGGGGCCGACCTTGGATTTGACAGCGATAGCGGTAGTCAGGTGTCAGCATGCAGAGGGTTGAGGTGAACCTCTTAAATATCTTGTCTCGAACAATAATTGACAACACGTCATACGCACTTGCTGCTTAATTAGCTGAATGTTAATTGGCTTAATCCGACTGAAGCACAGTAGGTTGGACAAGTACTTTCGGTAGATCGTCGCCTAATCGATTTACCACCCGAAAGTTCATCCCATTAGGCTAGTGTTTGCGATGGTACTAAGCAAATGCGAAATTCAGTACCTAAGTTTAGGTTTTGGGTGTTCTTGTCCGTGCCTAGATCGAAAAATAACCGAGGAATAAGCATGTAGAAAGCTTGAAAACTCGTCGTTTGGACGAGGGTTCGAACCCCTCCGGCTCCACTCTGATCAAAAAGCTACTCCTCAGGAGTGGCTTTTTTTGTGGACAGTTTTCTCTGAAAATAAAAAATCTATTTTTATTCATTCTCCGTTCAATCATCCTAACTATTTTCGTAACTTCATATACATGACCTCCAAATTGAATCAATCCCAGCGTTCTCCGGCCGAATTTACGGAACAGTTTATCAATCAAACCCATCAGAGTATTTTTTTGACGGGTAAAGCTGGTACAGGTAAAACAACCTTGCTTCGTAAAATCATGGAGTCGACGCACAAAAATGCGGTGATCGTTGCACCAACCGGAATCGCAGCCTTAAACGCCGGAGGCGTAACCATACATTCCTTTTTTCAGTTGCCTTTCGCAGGATTCATTCCAGAATTTGGCGTCAAACCAGCATATACGGACTCTGTGAAGTTCGAAACGAAGGATACCCTAATGCGTCATTTTTCGATGAACAAAACGCGTTTGAAAATCATTCGAAATATTGAACTGTTGATCATCGACGAAGTGAGTATGCTACGCGCAGATTTACTAGATGCCATGGACTGGACGCTGAGAAATATTCGGAGGACACACGAACCTTTTGGTGGTGTGCAAGTCTTATTTATTGGTGATTTACTCCAACTTCCTCCGGTGGTGAAGCAGGAAGAATGGCAAGTGCTTCGATCGTATTACGACGGTGTGTTCTTCTTTCATGCGAAAGTCTTACGGGAGATTCAGCCATTGTATATCGAGCTTTCAACCATTTACCGTCAACAGGACCAGGATTTCATTCAAGTATTGAATAACCTACGAAATAACCAGATTTCCGCAGCGGATGTAGAAGTGCTTAATCATTTTGTCAATCCGGACTTTGACTCTTCGAAAGAAGAGGGATACATCACCTTGACCACACACAACTCCAAAGCAGATGAAATGAATGCGAAAGCATTACAAGCCTTGCCTGGTAAAAAACATAGTTTCGACGCGGAGATTACCGGAGATTATCCGAAACATCTCTTTCCTTTAGAGGAAACCTTAGAATTAAAGTTAGGAGCGCAAGTCATGTTTGTGAAAAACGACTTATCCTTCGATAAAAACTACTTTAATGGGAAAATGGGGAGAATAGAATCCCTCAGTGAACACGAAATCACTGTCCATTTTCCAGAGGAAAAGAAAACCATTAGCGTAGAGAAATTTGAATGGAACAACATTCGCTATGCTTTAAACGATGCAACGGGAGAGGTCAAGGAAGAAATTCTCGGAACTTTTGTCCATTATCCGCTGAAACTTGCTTGGGCAATCACGGTTCATAAAAGTCAAGGATTAACCTTCGATAAAGCGGTATTGGATGTATCGGATGTTTTTGCTCCCGGACAAGCCTACGTGGCACTTTCACGTTTGCGCACCTTACAAGGATTGGTCTTGCTGAAACCGATGCGCATGAATGGATTGTCAAATGATCAGCAAGTGGTCGCATTTAGTCAACAGAAGGCTTCCGAGGACTTGCTTCCGAGTTACTTGGAGGAAAGCACGAAGAATTACTTGCTGCAATCGTTAAAAC
>JBEDJV010000112.1:5608-5927 GCA_041172545.1 Bacteroidota bacterium
GTGGGGGAGTCACGAAGCAAGTTATCAAATAGTTGGAGTCAAATCGGAAAAAGCGAAAAATAAGAGTTGGGTGACGCTGCAAAATCAAATCATTCAGTCAACGATGGACCCCGCACGAAAGTTTTGCCGTCAATTGGACCATCAATTTCAAAGTGGAAAGTTTGAGATTCAGTTCATCAATGAACGTGTTCAAGCGGCGTATCATTACTTTTTTAAATTGTTGGATGATGTGCTTACCTCCAACCTGCGAAAAATAGTGGAGTTGAGTCGCGTGCGCAAAACCAAGCAGTATGCGGAGGAACTCGAAGAATTGGACGAG
>JBEDJV010000113.1:0-6653 GCA_041172545.1 Bacteroidota bacterium
GCATAAGAAATACGGAAACAGTTTGGCGCACCAAATGATTCTCCACCGACTAAAGCAACTAATCCTTCTTCCAACAAGTACATGCACAATTCGTCTGCGTTGTTGATCACCTTGTCTCCGAATTTCTTTCCGAAATACGCAGAACAATCAGGGAAAACGTAAAATGCTCCTCCAGGTTGATTCGCTTTCAGCCCTGGAATTTCAGCAAGGCCTTTTAATACCAATTCGCGGCGACTTTTAAATGCGGCAATCATGTCCTTAAGGACGGATGGATCCGCTTTCATAGCTGCAATTGTCGCACGCTGCGTAATGGAACATGTTGCTGAGGTAAACTGTCCTTGAACTTTATCACAGGCTGCAGCAATTTCTTTTGGCGCTCCAATGTATCCCAAACGCCAGCCAGTCATTGCCCATGCTTTGGATACACCATTCACCGTAACAACTTGATTGTACACTTCAGGAAATTGAGCCAAGGACTCATGTTTTCCAATGAAGTTGATGTGCTCGTAAATTTCATCACTCATCGCAACGATGTGTGGGTATTTTTTCAAGACATTCGCGATGTCTTGTAATTCTTCTTTTGTGTAAACTGATCCCGTTGGATTACACGGAGTTGAAAACATGAATAATTTCGTTTTCGGGGTAATCGCTTCTTCTAAGTCAGCTCCAGTGATTTTAAAGTCCTTTTCAATTCCTGCATTGATCACCACAGGAACTCCTTCCGCCACTTTCACGATTTCTAAGTAAGAAACCCAGTAAGGCGCAGGAATAATTACTTCGTCCCCCGGATTAATCAAACTTAAAACCACATTCGCAATAGATTGTTTCGCTCCAGTAGAAACGACGATTTGACTTTTATCATATGTCAAGTTGTTGTCACGACGAAATTTCTCTGAAATGCTTTCACGTAAATCATCATATCCTGGAACAGGTGTATACATCGTGTAATTTTGCTCCATCGCTTCAACCGCCGCATCTTTGATGAATTGTGG
Source organism: Bacteroidota bacterium (assembly GCA_041172545.1). Lineage (GTDB taxonomy): Bacteria > Bacteroidota > Bacteroidia > Flavobacteriales_D > Crocinitomicaceae > UBA952. The sequence goes on from JBEDJV010000113.1 coordinate 993, forward strand.
CGTGTGAAAGTCGGGCTCACCAAGTGACAACGAAATGATATCGTGTCCTTGCGCTTTTAATTCTCTGCTTTTTCTTGACATGGCAATGGTTGCAGACTCTTCCATTGCTAATAATCGTTCGGATAATTGTATCATGAGGCGAATTTGACTACAAAGGTAGTTATTTTCAGATTGTGGCATTTTTTGAATCGTGTTTTATTAGAGGAAATTTTATGATTATGAATTACCTTTTTCAAGGAAAGCCCTATCTTTGTTCTATGCGCATAGATATACTGACAGTATTGCCTCAATTATTGGATAGTCCATTTGCGGCTTCTATAATGAAAAGAGCTCAAGACAAAGGACACGTGGAAATTCACGTGCACAACATTCGTGATTACTCTACAGATAAACATAAAAACGTCGATGATTACCAATATGGTGGTGGAGCTGGAATGGTGATGAGCATTGAGCCCATTGCAGCCTTGATTGAAAAATTGAAAGCAGAACGAAGCTATGATGAAATAATTTACATGACTCCTGATGGAAAAGTTCTCGATCAAAATGATTGCAATCAAATGTCCTTACTGGAAAACATCATGATACTTTGTGGACATTACAAAGGCGTAGATGACCGCATTCGTCAACATTACACTACAAAGGAAATTTCCATTGGTTCTTACGTGTTATCAGGTGGAGAATTGGCAGCTGCAGTGGTTGTTGATGCCGTTGTTCGCTTGATTCCGGGTGTGTTGAACGATGAAACGTCGGCATTAACGGATAGTTTTCAAGATAATTTGCTTTCTCCTCCCGTATTTACGCGTCCACCGGAATTCAATGGATGGAAAGTTCCCGACGTATTACTTTCTGGAAATCAAAAAGAAATCGATCGATGGAGAGAGGAACAAGCATACCAACGAACCAAAGAGCGCAGACCTGATTTATTGGAAGAATAAATTACAAATGAGATGAGATTAAAATCCTTCCTATTCATTGTCGTACTTTTGATATCCATGAATTTCAAGGCGTCACCAAAGGATTCAGCATATACTTATTGTTTTTCTGTGGAAAATCACTTTGGACATCCCTACCTCAATTTTCAGTTGGATTCATCATGGTATTTTGTGGAGGAACATTATCAAAATCAACATTTTGTTTACAACACCTTCCTTAATCCAAGTTTGAAGGAAGTAATGCACATCATTCAATTGTCCGCTGGTTTTTCTTCTGCAGATATTTCGAAGTCTCCAATTCCTCCAAAAATTCTAGGACTGAACTTCAAACAAGTAATGAAACAATATAAATCCGCTGACTACGAACAGAAAATGGGGTATGTGCAATTGGATATTCCGCACAAAAAGGCTGTCTTAAATTTGAAAATGCTGGGCATTGGCAAAGGATTTTTAATGGTCTATCAATTGCACGATCAATCAGATTGGATGATGTGGTACCCAAGTTTAACGGAAGCGAAGAAAGAACTTTTGAAGGCGCATGAAGTCAACGCAGATAACATGATTTTGGAATCATTTGTGCCACCTGACAAGAAGGACCCATCCAAAATCGAACTGAATAATGACTCAAGTTTTGTTGAAGCGGAGTTTGAAGGTGGATTTGAAGGATTATCAAATTTTGTCAATGGAAATTTGACCGTTCCTGATTCATTTATGAATTTTTCGATCGCGTCGAATGAAGGTGCTTCCTGTCGAGTAATCATCCGATTCGTTATCGATAAGCAAGGGGAACTAAATGATTTTTATGTAGATAACATGGATGCCATTAACATGCCTTCTTTGGTCAATGTGAGCATCAAACTATACCGATTAATGCCAAATTGGATTCCTGCAAGTGAATTTGGAAAACCAATTCAAATTATCAATCGTTTACCTTTAAAATTTCAGGTTTTTTAATTTTTTTTTCTTTCGGATGAAACGTATTTTATTTAGTGCCTTTTTCATTTTTGTGTCAGTTAGTTGTTTTTCACAATCCAACTGGACAGGGAACACTTCGCCAACGTATCCGGAATTAATTGAACACCTCAAGAAACTGGACAAAACCCACAAGGAATTTTCGATGTACAACATGGGTCCTTCTGATTATGGACTACCGATTTACTTGTGTGTCATCAACGGAGGGAAGGATTCAACGCGCACTTTTTCAAAAGCGCTTACTGGAACGACGATTCTCATCAACAATGCGATTCATCCAGGTGAACCTGATGGCATCAATGCCTGTTTGATTTGGTTGGATCAGTGGATTGCTCAAGGAAAACCTGTAGAGACAAAGGACGGAAAGAAACTTCCGCTAATTGCTTTTATTCCGGCTTACAATGTAGGCGGAATGATGAATCGCTCATCGACTAGTCGTGCTAACCAAAATGGACCAGAAGAATATGGTTTTCGTGGAAATGCCCGCAATTTCGACCTTAACCGCGATTTCATAAAAATGGATTCGAAAAACGCGTTCACCTTCGCACGTATTTTTCATTCCTTGGATCCAGATGTGTTCATCGATAATCACGTTTCCAATGGTGCGGATTATCAATATACGCTAACCTACATCGCTTCGATGAAAGAACGGATGTCTCCCGAAATGAACGAACTAACCTACGGGAATTGCATTCCATATTTGGAAAAGAATGTCAAACAACATGGATGGGACTTATTTCCATACGTTGAATTGAAAGGAGAAACACCTTCGCAAGGAATCCATGCCTTCAATGATTTACCTCGTTATGCGATGGGTTATGCTTCTTTGTTTCATTCCATCAGCTTTACGGTTGAAACACACATGTTAAAACCTTTTCCAGCACGCGTTCAGGCGACATTGGCGTTTATGGAAGGCATCATTGCGTTTACGACTGAAAACACTACTGAAATTGAAGCAAAGCGCACAGAATCAAAATTGTGGGCGAGGAATCTAACACAGTACGCGTATAATTATCAACTCACTGAAAGGGCTGATTCCATTACATTTAAAGGATTTGAGCATTCATTCCCGCTACATCCGATTACGGGATTAAAAGAATTGACCTACGACCGAAGTATGCCGTATGAACGTGCGATTCCGTGGTATCGAACCTATGTAGCAGCGGATTCGGTTCGAATTCCGAAGTTCTATGTTGTCGGTGGGCAAGAACAGCACGTTATCGACCGACTGAAAGCCAATCATGTAGCATTTGAAACGCTGACTGCAGATCAAATTGACACCTTGACGGTTTTCTCCGTGAAATCGTATAAAAGTCCGGGAAGTCCCTACGAAGGACACTTTAAACTTTCCAAGATAGAAGTAGGGGAGAGTCAGCAGTTGGCTAAGTTAAAGCCAGGAGATATTTTGATTCCAAGTAATCAAGATGCTGCATTGTTCATTCATGCGTCCTTACAACCACGAGCGGAGGATTCCTATTTAACATGGAATTTCTTTGATTCTTATTTGCAGCAAAAGGAGTATTTCTCAAATTATGTGTTCAAAGACCAAATCGCGGATATCTTAGCGAAGGACCAAGCGTTAAATGATGAATATCAGTTGCGAAAAGCAACAGACGAGAAGTTTAGAAATTCAGAATGGGACCAACTCTATTTCATCTATAGCCGAAGTCCATTTTTCGAGCAAACGTTTATGCGCTTACCGGTTTACCAAAAGTTCTAATCAGTTTCTTAGAAGGAAGGACAAGAAATGCGACGGAAATCTTTCATTTGTTTCTTGCATTTCAAGTTGATTCCCATGGAGATTTCATGCGATCCACCGGATACCCCTCCTAATTGCGATACAGTTAAGTCGTAGCTGTAGCCAATTCTAAATTTCTCTGTTGTGATTCCTAAACTCACGATAAATGCATCGCGATTGCGGTACCAAGCTCCAATCGTAAATGATTCATATTTCAAGTAAGCTCCGATGTTGAACTGTTGGAATCCATTTTGGTATTGGTAAATCACGTTTGGCATTAAGGTGGTGTTACTAGAATAACGTCCACGCTGACCCAGTTTAATGTTCGCTCCCATATGTCCTGTTATACGAATCGGTAATCTTGAATCGCCTAAGATCATGGATTCATCTGGACGATTTAAATGATGAGCGGCAACGCCAAAGTAGAAGTTTTTCGTGAATCCAACCATACCAGCTGAGACATCAAAGAAACCATGTGAACCATTCCCTCTTGGTACATCTCCTGTTTGGTAAATGAATCCTCTGCGCGGATCAATCATGTCCCCGAAAGTCAACTTATTCCAATCTAAGTATTTTTGAAAGTATGCCGCTTGTCCACCAAACATAATGCGAAACTTACGGTTTACTTTTAAGTAATAGGAATACGTTCCCGCAATCATGGATGTTTGAATCGTTCCTTGTCCTTGTTGATCGTGCATCGCCATGATGCCAACTCCACCGGATAAATTTTTAGCGTAGGTATCGTAAGCCGCTGCATATGTGATAAAGTTCCCCGTCAATTGTGGCCACTGATTTCGGTAATTCAGAGCAATTCTAGGACAGCCGCTGGATCCGGCAAGTGCAGGATTCAAATAAACTGGATTTGAATAGAATTGAGTAAACGTTGGATCTTGAGCCATGGAATGAAAACTCACATAAAAAAGTCCAAGAAGGATGAGGTTTTTTAAGTTCATAGTAGTAGTTATAGGCTAATGTATCTGCGTGCTTTTTTGCTCACAGAAGAATGAATACGTAAGGTTAATTGATGTGTGTAGGTTCTTTGTTGGGTGCTAACAAGTGTTCCAAATCCGGATTGACCAATCAGCGCAAAGTTCTTTCCAACATATCCAAGGGACAAACTTCCCGTGTTTAAGTTTCCGTAGGATAGTCCAAGTTGTGCTTTTCCTGCTTTAAACGAGAATCCACCAAAAACTTGTTGTTGGTATTCAGTGTTTTGATAGAGTGCGTAGGGAGCAAAGATCAATTTTTCATTTCTGGAAATGTACTGTGTTCCTGCGATGAGGTTGACATTTCTCGAAGCGGCTAGTGTCTCTCCGTTATTTGAGTAAATGTTTTCGTTGTGTTGGAAAAGGTTCGTGATTTGCGCACTTAAGAAAAACAAGGGGGTGTGAATGGTTAATCCGGCATCTAAATCACGGTACCAAAGCCTTCTTCCTATGGCTAAAGTTGGATCGAATTGAAACTGATTTACTTGCCCTGTATTGTACTCAACGGAACTTTCATTCACAATTTTCTGTTCATTTAAGGTCTGTGTTCCCATTTTAAATCGAACCGCAGGCTCCAATGATATTTTTCGAGACAAAGCAATTTTCGGTGAGAAAATAACGGCAACGTTACCATTTTTAATGAGTCCATTACTGAAATCATCATAGTTGGCCTGAATACCGAATCCAGCACGCATATTTCTAGAGTAAGCGTCCAGGGAAAGTTGATTATTCAGCCTCAATTGGGATGGGTTTTCTAATGAACGAATGGAGCTAATCGATTGAAAACGTGTTTGTGAAGTGGTTCCAACTGAACTAAAGTTTAAGTCAAGGTTGCTTTGTCCTGAGATTGTATAATCATAACTTTGGTTGTTGCTCAGTCCGATGTCCTTGGATAATAATTGATCAATTTTCTTAAATAAATCAATGTTACCTAAACTAATTTCGCTTAATTCGATGTCTTTTTGAATACTCAACTCTTCATTTTTGAAATCAGTTCGGTATCCGCCGATTAACATGTTTTTAAGGGGATGAA
>JBEDJV010000114.1:0-5533 GCA_041172545.1 Bacteroidota bacterium
GCCATCACCTTCCACACAACAAGCGCCTTTGCATGCGTTTAAGTCACACACAAATTTCCTTTCGAATAACTCAGTGGTAATGATTTTATTTTCTATTTCTATAAGCATGCAACAAAGATAAGTCCATTTGATTTTGTATTTCAATAAAAAGGATGTATATTTGTACCACATTTATGAACGAATGCAGCGAGAGGGGACGAAAGTCCCCTCTTTTATTACAAGAAATGTTAGATAAAAAACTCATATTAGAACTAATCGACGAACGCATTGCCGAACTGGACAATGGACTTTACGTCGTAGAATTGACAATCTCGTCAAGCAATGTGATCAACGTTGAACTAGACAAAATCAAAGGTGGAGTATCGGTGAACGATTGTGTTTCTGTATCCAGAAACATTGAGCACAACTTAGATAGAGAAAAGCAAGACTTTGAATTACATGTGTCATCCGCGGGATTAGACAAACCAATTCGTCACATCAATCAGTATTCAAAAAACATTGGACGCAGTTTCAAAGTTGTGATGAATAATGGAGAAAAATATGAAGGCGAGCTCATGAAATTAGGTGATGCAAGCATTGTTATTAAACAAATTTCCCTCCAAAAATCAGAGGAAAAAAGAAGAAGAATACAAGTGGAAGAAATACTAGAGCTTCCCTTAACAGAAATAAAAGAGTCTAAAATTGTTATATCTTTTAAATAAACGCTATGAATAGTACGGAACTAGTTGACTCGTTCTCGGAGTTTAAGGAATTAAAAAACATTGACAAACAAACAATGCAACATGTCTTGGAAGATGTTTTCCGAGCAATGTTTAAGAAAAAGTTCAATACAGATGAACACATTGATATCATTGTAAATATCGATAAAGGGGACGTTCAAATTTTCTTAAATAAAGAAATTGTAGATGATGGAGAAGTAGAAGATCCAAATACGGAAATAGCTTATTCTGATGCGATTAAAATTGAACCTGATTTTGAAATTGGTGAGGAAGTAACAGAAGAATTCAAGTTTGTTGATTTCGGACGTCGCAATGTGTTGTCTTTGCGCCAAAATTTAATTTCTCGTATTTTAGAATTAGAAAAAGATCACCTGTACAAAAAGTACAAAGAGCGTATTGGTGAAATAGTTACTGGTGAAGTTTACCAGGTTTGGAAAAAAGAAATTCTTGTCATGGATGATGACAATAACGAATTGATTTTACCTAAATCTGAACAAATTCCTTCTGATTTCTTCAAAAAAGGAGAATCAGTAAGAGCCGTTGTGGCAAAAGTAGATATGAGAAACAGTACACCTGTCATCATCCTTTCCCGCACCGCGCCAGAATTCTTGGAGCGTTTGTTCGAATTAGAAGTTCCTGAGGTATTTGATGGATTAATTACCATTAAGAAAATTGTTCGTGAACCAGGAGAGCGAGCTAAAGTGGCAGTGGAATCTTATGACGACCGTATTGATCCAGTTGGAGCTTGTGTTGGTATGAAAGGATCTCGTATTCATGGAATTGTTCGTGAATTAAGAAACGAAAATATCGATGTGATCAACTATACAACGAATAACCAGTTGTTGATCCAAAGAGCATTATCTCCAGCGAAGGTAACTTCTATGGAAATTTTAGAAGAGGAAAAAAGAGTAAAAGTATACTTGAAACCAGACCAAGTGTCATTAGCCATCGGTAAAGGTGGTAACAATATTAAATTGGCTGGAAAATTAAGCGGTTACGAAATTGATGTATACCGTGATGGAGAAGTAGATGTAGAGGATGTTGATTTAGAGGAATTTGCTGACGAAATCGATAGTTGGATTATCGATGAATTAAAAGCAATTGGCTGTGATACAGCGAAATCTGTTTTGGAAATTGGCGTGGTTGATTTAGTGTCACGTACGGATCTTGAAAAAGAAACGATTGAGGAAGTATTCCGAATTTTACAAGCAGAATTTGAATAAATTAATTCCACTTACAGAAGCGTAAAAGGATAAATATGGCGGGAAAACCGATTCGATTAGGAAAAGCAGCAGGTGAACTCAATGTTGGACTACCAACCTTGGTGGAGTTCTTAGAGTCTAAAGGAATTAAAATTGATTCCAATCCAAACACACGTTTGGAGCAGGAACATTTTGAACTTTTGTGCCAAGAATTTGCGGCTGATCAATCTATGAAAGAGCAGTCTAAGGCTTCTTCTCGTAGAGAAAAACGTGAGTCTGTCACGTTGAGCGATAAGCCAGCAGACGCTCCAAAAATGTCTGATTCATCTGAGGATGAGGACGAAGGAGATGCCATTAACTTGGAGGAAATCAAGCGTCAAGTATTTGCTACTGAAAAACCAGTTGTAGTCGCTCCAGAAGAACCTAAAGCACCTGAAGTTGCAAAGGAAATTGATCACACACCGGAAATTACTCCAGTGGAAAGCAATCATGTCAATGTGATTGGAAAAATTGATCTTTCTGCTATCAACCAACGTACGCGCCCTGACAAAAGAAAAGAAGAGCCGGCTCCGAAAGGAAAAGCGACCCCTGCACCAGCACCAAAAACAGAAGAAAAACCAACAACTCCTATAGCGGAAACAAAGGTTGAAGAAAAACCAACCGCGGCACCAGAAATTGAAACAATACGCTTTGAACGACAAGTTTTATCGGGACCAACTGTATTAGGTAAAATTGAATTACCTGTAGAGCGCCCTAGAAATCCAGTTGCTTCCTCAAATGACGATGCGAAAAGAAAACGCAAACGCATTAAAAAGGTGGAAACTCCTGCTCCAAATGCAACACCAGGAAATAATAATCGTTCAGGTGGTGGAAATAATCCAGCAAATAAAGGTCCAAGAGCTGAAAAGCCTGAAATCAAAGCAACGGATATCCAAAAAGAAATTAAGGATACACTAGCAAGACTTTCTAACCAAGGTGGTAAATCAAAAGCGTCTAAAAATAGACGTTTGAAAAGAGATAATTTCCAACAAAGACGCCAAGAAGAAATGGCCGCAGCTGAGTTGGAAGACAAAATCTTGAAACTTACGGAGTTCGTTACCGTTTCTGAATTAGCTTCCATGATGAGCGTACAACCAACACAGGTTATTTCTGTGTGTATGTCTTTGGGAATCTTCGCTTCCATCAACCAACGTTTGGATGCCGAAACAATTCACATCGTTGCAGATGAGTTTGGTTTTGAAACGGAATTCGTTAGTGCGGAAGTACAAGATGCGATTCAAACAGTAGAAGACAAACCGGAAGACCTTATTAGTCGTCCGCCAATTATTACCGTAATGGGTCACGTTGACCACGGTAAGACGTCCCTTCTTGATAGAATTCGTAACGCAAATGTTACGGAAGGTGAAGCGGGTGGAATCACTCAGCACATCGGAGCATATTCAGTTACCTTGAAAGATGGTCGAAAAATGACCTTCTTGGATACTCCTGGTCACGAGGCATTTACTGCCATGCGTGCGCGTGGTGCCCAAGTAACGGATGTTGCCATTATTATCGTAGCAGCAGATGATGACGTCATGCCGCAAACAAAAGAGGCGATTTCGCATGCGCAAGCAGCAAATGTACCGATGATTTTTGCGATCAATAAAATCGATAAGCCAGGAGCAAATCCAGACCGAATCAGAGAGCAACTTTCAGCCATGAATATCTTGGTGGAGGACTGGGGAGGTAAATACCAAGTGCAAGAAATTTCTGCAAGACAGAACTTAAATATTGATAAATTATTGGAAAAAGTGCTTTTAGAAGCTGAGTTATTAGAGCTAAAAGCTAATCCAAACAAAAACGCCGTTGGTACCGTAATTGAATCTTCTTTGGATAAAGGAAAAGGTTACGTGACAAACATGCTCGTTGAATCAGGAACCATGCGCGTAGGTGATGTGGTGCTTGTTGGACGTTACTTTGGTAAGGTTCGTGCGATGCATGACGAGCAAGGCGTGGCTTTGAAAGAGGCTGGTCCAGCTTGTCCAGTTTCTGTTCTAGGAATCGGTGGCGCGCCAAGTGCCGGTGATAAATTCAACATCCTGGATGATGAAAAAGAAGCAAAAACAATTGCAACGAAAAGAGAACAATTATACCGCGAACAAGGCTTACGTACAACGAAACATATTACGTTGGATGAAATTGGACGCCGTTTGGCAATCGGAGACTTTAAAGAATTGAACATCATTGTGAAAGGTGACGTGGATGGTTCGATTGAAGCACTTTCTGATGCATTGTTGAACTTATCAACGGAGGAAATCCAAGTTAACATTATCCTGAAAGGGGTAGGAGCAATTACGGAGGCGGATGTGAATTTAGCTTCTGCTTCTGACGCCATCATTATCGGATTCCAAGTTCGTCCTTCTTTGACTGCACGCAAACTTGCGGAAAGTGAGCAAATCGACATTCGACTTTACTCTGTCATCTACAAGGCAATCGAAGAAATTAAAGCAGCCATGGAAGGAATGCTTTCTCCTGATATCGAGGAACAAATTATTGGTTCTGCTGAGATTCGTGAGACTTTCGACATTACGAAGGTTGGAACAATTGCCGGTTGTTATGTCATGGATGGAGTCATCAAACGCTCTTCGAAAATCCGCGTGATTCGCGATGGAATCGTTGTTCATACGGGTCTACTAGGATCATTGAAACGTTTCAAAGACGATGTGCGTGAGGTGAAAAACAACTACGAATGTGGTTTAAACATCGATAAATACAACGACATTAAAATCGGCGACATCGTGGAAGCATACGAAGAAGTCGAAGTCGCAAGAAAATTATAGTCAAATTAGGGCGAACAGTATTATTACCTGCATTTTTGCGTAATTTTGCTATTCATCCAATAAAAGAAATCTTATGGGTAAGTTAGGACCAACAGAAATCATCCTTATTTTAGTGATCATCCTTTTGTTTTTCGGAGGAAAGAAAATTCCTGAATTAATGCGTGGACTTGGAAAAGGCGTAAAAGAGTTTAAAGACGCTTCCAAAGGAGAAGTAGAAGAGACAAGTTCCTCTACTGAGATCAAAGCTGACGATAAATAAGATTCTCATGTATCGTACGATTGGTGATGTTCAGAAAGCAGTGCTTTCAGGTGAATCTGTCTTGTCTATTGCACAAGCTTATCTTCAACGTATCGAAGATCTTAAGCACTTAAATGCTTTTCTAGAAGTGTTTACAGAATCCGTTCTGGAAAACGCCAAAAAAGTCGATGAAAAAGTGAAAAATGGCACCGCCGGACCATTAGCAGGTGTAGTCATTGGAATCAAAGACAACATTTGTTATAAAGATCACCGTGTAAGTGCTTCATCAAAAATATTAGAAGGATTCACTTCCCTATACACCGCAACTGCTTTACAACGCTTGTTAGATCAAGACGCCATTGTTATTGGAAGATTGAATTGCGATGAATTTGCCATGGGAAGTTCAAACGAAACTTCCGCTTTCGGCTCTGTAGAAAACAATTGGAAAGCAAACCACGTTCCAGGTGGATCTTCGGGTGGTAGCGCTGTTGCCGCAAGTGCAAACATGTGTACCATTACCCTCGGAAGTGATACCGGCGGATCCGTTCGTCAACC
>JBEDJV010000115.1:0-5526 GCA_041172545.1 Bacteroidota bacterium
GTTTAGAAGTGATTAAATTGAATTTATGAATGATTTCAAATTCTTCAGGAGAAAAGTCCAAACCACGAATCGAACGTCCTTGCTCTAATCCTTCTTTGATTTTATGTGCCAATTCATTCTCTTTCACGGCATCCTTGTCACCAGATTTAATGACACGTGCCAAACTTTGAATCTTTTTCTCTACGGAATCCAAGTCCTTTAATTGCAACTCGATGTCAATGATTTCTTTATCGCGAATGGGATTCACACTTCCATCTACGTGGATAATGTTTCCATCGTCAAAACAACGAAGAACGTGTAAAATCGCATCTGTCTCGCGGATGTTCGCAAGGAACTGATTTCCTAATCCCTCACCTTTCGATGCTCCTTTTACAAGTCCAGCAATGTCAACAATTTCCATCGTTGTCGGCATCACACGCTCAGGATTTACCAAAGCTTCTAATTTCTCCAAACGTGGATCTGGAACAGATGTCGTTCCAACATTCGGTTCAATGGTACAGAAAGGGAAATTCGCCGATTGCGCCTTTGCATTTGATAAACAGTTAAATAAAGTTGATTTTCCAACATTCGGCAAGCCGACAATTCCACATTTTAAAGCCATTCTATCTCAATTTTAGAGAACAAAGATACAAAGAATCTTGCCTGAGAACGATGCTTAAACAGAGAGAATTTACGCAGGGTAATTTATCCAATTGAAAATGGTTATTTTTATCCCAAATTAATTCCATGAAGTACTTCTATTCCATTTTCATCCTCTCGCTTTTTGTTCGCATTTCAGCGCAAGATTCTACCCTGATTCGTGCCATTTACGATGAAGCCTTGCTTAGAGGCGAGTCCTACGAGAATTTACGTCAACTGTGCAAGGATGTCGGTCCTCGCTTAAGTGGTTCCACCGGAGCGCAAATGGCTGTTGAATGGAGTGAAGCGAAAATGAAAAGCTACGGATTCGACCGTGTGTATTTACAGGAAATCAAGGTTCCGCATTGGGAACGAGGGACAAAAGAAAGCGCATGGTTTCGTACTGCTGACGGACAATTGACGAAAGTGCACATCCTCGCTTTGGGTGGGTCGATTGGAACCAATGGTATGATGGAAGCAGAAGTTATCGAATTCAAAAACTTGGATGAACTCAAGAAAGCAAAAGCGTCTAAAATCAAGGATAAAATTGTGTTTTTAAATCAAGCCATGGATGCGGCACAAATCTCAACGTTCAAAGCGTATGGCGCTTGTTATGCCATCCGTGGAAATGGCGCTGTGGAAGCGGGAAAATTGGGTGCGAAAGCGGTGATCATTCGCTCGCTTGGACTCCCGCAGGACATTCATCCACACACGGGATCCATGCATTACGAGGATTCTGTCGCTCGCATTCCTGCCGGAGCGTTATCTACGCAAGATGCCAACGATCTTTCTGCCGCATTGGCGAAAGGAAAAGTGAACTTTGTTTTTGAAATGGATTGCCGCGTGTATCCGGATGCGACTTCGTACAACGTGATTGCAGAAATTCGCGGAACGGAAAAACCGGAGGAAATCATTGTTTTTGGTGGACATTTAGACTCTTGGGATGCAGGTGAAGGTGCGCACGACGATGGCGCTGGTGTCATTCATTGTTTAGAAGCATTGCGCATTCTGAAAGAACTCAACTACAAACCGAAACACACCTTGCGCGTCGTTTTCTTTATGAACGAAGAGAATGGAAACATGGGTGGGAAATCTTATGCTTCACTTGCGAAAGCTGCTGGGGAAAAACACATTGCTGCATTAGAGTCCGACCGCGGTGGATTCGTCCCAAGAGGATTTGGTGTCGACGGTTCCGATGCGCAAGTGGCATTCTTACAAACCTTTGCGCCACTTTATAAAAACTACGACTTACATGTGTTTGAAAAAGGCTATGGCGGTGTGGACATCGGTCCATTGAAGGAACAGTATCCAGGGATTCCTTTATTTGGATTCGTACCAGACTCCCAACGTTATTTCGATTATCACCACGCGGCGAGCGATGTGTTTGAAAGCGTGAATCGTCGTGAATTGGAATTGGGCGCTGCAGCAATTTCCAGTTTTATCTACGCCTTGGATTTAAAGCTGAAGTAAATACTAACGCATCTTTTTCAGGACCACACGCTGAACAAAGTCCACGGAATAGTTGGTCACACCGGATTCTTCAGCTTCATTGAGTTTTTTACCCGAAGTGACTTCGAACACTAAATTTCCTTCCATAAATTCGTAACTAGATCCAAGCAGGATTCCTTCCGTTTCGAAGTTGGAATAAAGTTTCGTTCCTGTCAAGTAATTCGTTAAAACCACACCATCGCCTTCATCGAGCAGAAAGGTATGTGCGGACTTTGGATCCAAACGCATGATGTAATCCTTTGTGACGGGCATCTTTTCAGAAATATAATCCGTGCGCCATTTCCAGGAATTGTCGTCAATTTTGGCGACAGATAATTCCACTTGGACACTGTCCCGCAAATTCCCATATGCGTAGATGTACATCATGCCTTTCCAGGTTCCGATGCATTGATCAGGAAAAGGTTGCACTGAAATCGTTGTGGCAGATTGTGCAGAAACAGTTTCCGTGGAAAACAGTCCAGAGGTTAAGCAAACGAAAAGTACGATTGATTTCATTACTTGAATTTTGTGAGCCAAATTTCGTTAAAAAAACGTCCTAGGAATCAACTCAAAGACGAATTGATTCAATCATTTTTTTATCCTTGATACTTATATTTAGTTTTTTATTAACGATTCGCATTTAATCATATTCCTCTAATATTTCCTCGATGTCTAGCTTTCCATTCCTTGCACGTTTCGTGAATTTTTTGGTGATGTTTACATCGACATCGAAAAACATAAAGGATGCACTATCGAGACGGTACTTCTCCTTCCGCAAGGAGTCGGTACTAAAGTAACGAGAAACATGTGCGTTGTGTGCTTCACTGTAGTCCCAAGACTGAATGACCACCAACCTTCCCCGTTCATAGCGACTAAATTTCGTTCGCATGATAGGCTTATTTTTTGCGCTGTAATATGTGAGAAGAATAGCTCCAAGAAACACCATCGGAATCCCCTTAGCCAGAAGCGTGAAAGTCCAGCGCAACTTTAGATGGAACGAAATATCATCCAACTGTTTCATATAGAAAGAAGTTCGCACAACAGTCACTAACAGGAACAATTGACTTAACCAATAACCGGCCTGTAAATCCGGATGAAAGGGACTTGCTCCCCACCACGTAAATCCCAGGTTGATATACACATACGAGAGAAACATGCATAAGAGGACGAAATAATTCATCCGAAAAATCACGACTTTTTTCAAACTAAAAAAGCCAATCAGCACAAGGATCTGGTAGAGGGGAAAAAGAAAGGCGATCTTGAAATCAAAGAAATACTGCGGCTTGGTTAACATCGCGTCATTTTTTTCCAAGAAGTAAAAATTACACACCGGGAAAAATGTGAGCGACAAGATAAAGAGCAGCGTATACGTGGAGAGCTCTAAGAGGATGATGCTTGTTTTTCGATTCATCATGGTTTAGTTTTGATCCTTTTTAATCCGATCTTCGATGTCTTTTTTAAAATGAAATCCATCGATGGAGAAAGAATGGATTTTCCTCACATGTTCTAATTCAGTGATGATGTTGTGTATTTCGGAAAAAGTCCATTCTCCATTTTTATTGAGCTCATATTTCTTGTGGGAATCGGAAAACACCATGGAAAAAGCAGTCAATTTCACTCTCTGGTCTACACGTTCACATACTTGAACAGATAGATCAGAATAGTTTAGGTGATGTACTACTTCCCTATTCCATTGAAGCCCATTGAGGCGTATTCCATCTGGCAAAACCTGAATTTTATAGAGGGTATTTTTAAATCCAAGCAAGCGAAAGATCAAGAAAACAAGCAACACTAAGAAAAAGGGCACCAATGATAATAGGCGCGCCAAATACGTTTTTTGATTTCCAAAAAATAAGACAAGAACGGTAAAGATCAAAGCCAAAAAGCAAGCTGTAATCAAGGTGACTTTCACTCTTTCTTGTAAAGATTCTTTTTTAATTTCTAGACTAAACGCTGATTTCAGCTGCTCCATTTTTCTATTTTTTCAGTGACGCCCAACAGTAGAGATTCTTTAAAGCATGTAGTCCCTTTACCTTGAGTTTTTCACTCAAGATTGTTACGCCTTCCATAAACTCGCTTGAAAAATAGCTTGTTTTTTTCGCGTTTATCTCCGGGAAGATTTATTATATCTATGATGGTGAATAAATTCAATGCAAAAACGAGAACTCCTCCTAACCCGGCAACCAGCAAAGAAGAAACGGGTGCGAACAGATAAAGCCACGTTTGACGAATGACCTCCGTGGATTTTCCATCTTGCTTTTTCGAAATCACAAGGGGGAAATATGAGGTGATTTGATAGTCCGATTCTTCCATGAATAGGTCATTTAACTGGTCGGCCACCGCTGGATATACCTTCGGGACGTCTAATTGCTCTTTCTCGTCGACGAAAAAGAAATAAGACTGATAAGCACCACGAACCGGAATGAACTTCAGGTAATTCCCCTTTAAATCGTAAACTTGCACGCGTTTATAAGCCCCGAGTCCTACATAAATTCTATTGTTCGTTTCTTCAATGCGCTGTATGTCAAACAGCGGCATTTCACCATTGATATTCACGCCAAACATCCCCAGGGAGAAGTTCCACAAGAATCCAACGATTCCAAAAAGATAAATCAAGGTAGCTACGTAGGTAAGAAAGCGCTTCACCGGGATAAATTTAGCAAATTCCGAAGAGCTTTAAGCTAACAGAGATTCCGCAGGAATACCGAATTCCTTGTGAAGTTTTTTAATCATGGCCAAGCTCAAATTTCGTTGCTTGTTTAGAATTTCAGATACACGGGCACGCGAACCCAAGAACTTTTCTAAATCCACCCGCTTCATTCCCATTTGCTCCATTCTAAATTTGATGGCATCGATGGGATCCGGTGCTTCGATTTTGTAATGTTGTTCTTCATAGAACTCAACGAGTTTCATTAAGAGCTCCGCTTCATCAAAGTGTTTGCTTCCTGGTTTTGAATCAAAGATTTCGTCAATTCTTTCCAAGGCAACTTGGTAATCTGCTTCGGTTTTTATCAATTTTATCTTCATGACCTTTTGTTTTAAGTTAGTTAAATCGTGGCTGCGTCAATTTTATCGTATTCACTGTGCGTTCCAATAAAACGAATGAACACCCACTGGGCCTCGTAATTAATCCGGACAATCAATCGGTATTTATTTCCGCAGATATTAAATACGATTCGGTTGTCACCAATGATACTTGCACTTCTGTAATAACGCTTTACATCGTTTGGATTGCGCCAATCCGAGTTTTTCACCTCTTGATACCAAACTTTGAGTGACACTTCCGAATCTTCTCGACCCGGTTTTTCCCAATGTTGTTTTAATGTTTTAACAGAAATGATATTTTTCATTTTATCAAAGTTAAGGATTTTTTGATTCGCTCCCATATTGGGAGCATATTTTTTTTTCTAAGATCATAGT
>JBEDJV010000116.1:0-5485 GCA_041172545.1 Bacteroidota bacterium
CCTCCAAGTGGATGGTTCATGGCAATGATGACCGGACCTGTTTTTGGAATTCGTTCAATGTGATTAATGTCAAATTTGAAATGAAAATAGTTGACGGCCGCCTCGCAAAATTCGAGTCCTTCTAATTCGCCATGTGCTTGAATAAATGCATTTAATTCCTTTTCGTGGAGGGTTTTACGCAAATAACGCAGGACGAATCCAGGTAAAAATCGCAATAGCTTTGGATTTTTACTACGGATTAATTCTTTTATATCAAGTTCTTTGGGTGCTTGCACGATTCGAAATTACAATTTTTCAATCGTTTAAAGCGAGTTAAGCGTTGGAATTATTCACATTTTAATGCTTAGAATTCAAATTCGAAGGACATCCCGTCGTATAGGACGGAAACATTCTCCGGAAGTTGAGGTAAAATGTCCGCGTGTTTTCCGAAAAGATGAGAAATGTGGGTCAAGTAGGCTTGTTTCGGTTGGATATCGGCAATAAAGTCCAAGGCTTCCTCTAAATTGAAATGTGAAATGTGGGGAAACTTGTGTAAGGCATTGACAATCAAAATGTCCACGTTTTTGATTTTTTCGCGTTCTTCCGTCGCTACTGTTTTTGCGTCAGTGATGTAGGCAAAGTTTCCAATTCGAAAACCCAATACGGGTAGTTTGTAATGCAGGACCTCGATTGGTAACACTTTGATTCCGTCAAGTTCAAATGGGTTTTTATCAATGGGAATCACATTTAGTTTTGGGACGCCCGGATAATCTTTTGAATCGAAAATGTAATGGTATTCTCTTCGCAGGGCAATGTCTACATTCTTTGTGCAGTAAACATTCATGGGTTTCCCTGAGAAGTAATTGAAGGCTCGAACATCGTCTAGTCCTGCAACATGGTCTTTGTGCTCATGCGTGAATAATATCCCTTCGAGGTGTGTTACCTTTTCTCTCAATAATTGATAACGAAAATCGGGTCCGGCATCGATACAATAATTGGCGCCATTTAGTTCCAGTAAAATGGATGCACGAAGACGCTTGTCGCGCGGATCGTTCGAATGACAAACGTCACAACCGCAGGCAATCATTGGAATTCCCTGTGATGTCCCTGAGCCTAAAATACGAACGGTTCCAACCATGGGTTAAAGGTACTATAAATGGACGATTCGGTGTTGTTTGTCCTTACGTAAGAACAAATTAATAATCGATTTATTATCTCTATTTTCTGTAGCTAATTCAATGTACCTCATCCAGTGCATGGGTTCTTTTCCGTGAAAATGGAAAGGTGCAAATCCATATCCTTTGTAGGTTCCGCGATCAATCCAAATGAGGCTTTTCTCACCTTTGTTTCTTCCTTTGTCGATGATGAAAAAAGAGGATCCTTTGAAGTTTATGTGCTCCAAGAAGTTGTTGATTCGTTGGTTGTAGTCATCCGGACTTTCCTCCTGAACACAAGCGCCTTTACATTCCTTAATGGTGTAATGAAAACATGCAGATTTGGTCGGGTAGAGGTGACATAACTTTTGACAAAGCTCAAATTTTTGTACCAAATGATTTAAGTAATCACTTCCTTCTTTCTTCGTACTGAATTGTATAATGGCTTGTTCCTCTTTTTTAGCTAAAGAGGCGACGTGCAATTGAATGTATCCGTGCTCATCGACTTCATCAAAAATCCCGAAGGGGAAGAAACTTTTTCTCAATTTCCGGTTGTAAATCGGTTGGTGTTGTTTGATGAGTTCAGATTCTAGTAGAAATGCAATCAATTCACTACCAGTTAGTTCGTATTCAATTCGGCAGATGTCTTGAATCATTTTCAATCCTTTAGCCGTTTTCGTATTCCGAAGGTGTTGTTCGATGCGTTTTTTAATGTTGATGCTTTTTCCAATGTAAATCAACTGGTTGAATTCATTGTATAATAAGTAAACACCTGTTTTTGTTGGGAGGTTATCGATGACATCCAAACTTAGGTTCGGATGAATGCTTTTCGGATTCAGTTCCTGCTGGATGAAGGTGCTCAGGTTATTTGGATCCTTGTGATAAATCAAATGAAACAACTCGGTTGTCGCTTTGGCATCACCATCCGCACGGTGTCGTGCGTTGTTTTCGATGCCAATTTCTCGACATAACTTCCCTAAACTGTAACTTGCGTGTCCTGGAATCACATAACGAGCAGCACGAACGGTACACATGTGAGGAAGACGAAAATCGAATCCAAGCCGTCTAAATTCACTGCGGAACATACCGTAATCGAAGGCGACATTGTGCGCGACAAACACGCAGTCCGTGGTGAATTCGATGATGTCTTTTGCTAACTCATAAAATTTCGGAGCATCAGAAACCATGCTGTCTGTAATCCCTGTTAATCGTACAATAAACTCTGGTATAGCTTGTTCCGGATTGACAAGGGAAACAAAGGAGTCGATGACTTTTTCGCCATCGTATTTGTACATCGCTATTTCAGTGATTTTGGAGTCTTTGGTATTTCCTCCGGTTGTTTCCACATCGACAATGACAAAATTCATGAGTGCGAAGTTAGGAAAAGGATTGAATTTCGAATTTGATGTCGCAAGGTATTTTGTGTATTTTTGAAAAAAAAAAGAACAAGATGAAATTGATTACGAGTATTTTATTCTCTTTTGTGTCCATTCTTTCGATTGCACAAAGTAACTTAACCATTTTCAATAATGGGGGACAACAATTTTATGCGATTTTGAATGGCATCAAGCAAAATTCGCAGCCGCAAACCAATGTGTACATTTCTGGAATTAAGAATGGCGGTTATTCCTTGAAAATTATTTTCGCAGATGGAAAAACGGCTGATGTGGATAAGAATTTGTTCATTGAATATCCAAGTGACATCACAACGCGCATTACCTTCAAAAAAGGAAAAGGTAAATTGCAATTAGTAAGTTTAGTTGCGACAGAAGGAGTCATTACTCCTGGTGCTGTTGTCTATCGTCCAAGCGATGCTGCGGTGTATTCAGATGCAGTCGTTCAAACAACAACCGTTCAGACCACGACAACACAAACGACGAATGGAACGGCAAATGCACAAGTACCTACCAATGGAAACGCGAACATGAATGTCAATGCAAATGCAAACGGAATGAATCAACAAACGACGAATCCAAATGCGAATGTAAATATGAATGTGAACACAACTGGTATGAATCAACAAACGACTTCATCTGGAAATGTTGGAATGAATGTCAATGTGAATGCAACAGGTACAGGAATGACACAAACGCAATCCACACAAAATGGAAATGCAAACTTCCAAATGAATGTATCTGGAAGTGAATTGGATCCGAACATGCAAAACGGCAGTGTGGGAATTAGCATCAATGTTTCCGGAATGGATCCAAACATGCAAAATGGAAACATGGGAATTAACATGAATGTGAATGCTACGGGCATGGAACAACAGCAAGTGAATCCGAATGCGAATGTGAACATGAATGTCAATGCAACGGGAACGAATCAAACGGTGACTCCTTCCAATAACGCCAACATCAACATGAATGTCAATGCGAACGGCATGCAAACGCAAAACACTTATGGAAACAATGGAAATGTTCAGATGAATGTCAATGCAAATGGGATGAACACACAGCAAACAACTGGACAAACGACCATTACGACAACCACTACTACCACTACCACAAATTCTGGAGGAAATGTCAACTTTCAAACGAACAATCAACAGAATCAAGTCAACACGCAAGCGAATGTGAATACATCAGGAGCGTTAATCGCTTGTAATCGCACCTTAAACAACCTACCCACATTTTTGGAGGAATTAAAAGATCAAAGTTTTGAGGATGATCGTTTAGAGGCCGTGAAGTTGGCTTTGAAAAACACCTGTTTAACAACCGACCAAGCAGGAAAAATCATTGAACTCTATACATTCGATGAAAATAAATTAGAAGTCGCTAAGTTTTTATCGGACCGTTTGATTGACCGCGAAAATGCCACTTCTTTGGCAAAATTCATGTCCTTCGACTCCAGTAAAATGGAATATAGAAAGTACGTGGCAAGTCATTAATTAGTGATTCGAGATATAAAAAAAAGTCCCTGACGATTCTTTGTCAGGGACTTTTTTCATTTAGATATTAATCTCTTTGTCTTTGGAATGACGAATCTTATAGTCAAAGTCAATCACTTTATTTTCCTTCGGTTTCAAGTTGAAGCTCCATTCAATGACTCCGGTTCGCTCGTTCAAGCGTCCTTTGGCTAAATTGGCAGATTCAATCGTGATATCTGTGTTTTGTGTAATGGGAATTTGGTCTTGAATCACGATGTCAATGGAACTCGATTTGCTGTTGCGCACTTCGATTGAATACGCAAAGGTACGTTCGCGCTTATCCTGAATGACTTTGTCCTTGCATTCCTTTTTCAACAATGTTCGTTTAACCACAATGTTTGGGTCTTTTCCTAAAGACAAATTCAAGGTGTCTTCCATGCGTGTTGGGTCAATGTACGTTTCACCGATATATGATCCATCAAAGAAGATATTCGCTTTTGCTGGAATCAATTGCAATTCATCCAACTTCGTCATTTGTGCAACTAGGTAAACTCCTGGATCCATTTTTGGAACTGCATAGTATTTGAAAGTCGTTGCTAAATCCGTCTGTTTAATCAGTACCATGTGTTGGTCGTTATTTGATGGAATCGTGTATGGAAGGTCGATTTTAAACTCAGCGGCAATCAGCATCTGAACAACGGTGGTGAAGTTTGCTGCACTTAAAGCGTCTCCAAAGTCTTTTTGGGTAAATGAATATCCCATGTTCATCGCTTGCGTATTGATCATTCCAAAACTATTTCCCGAACATACAGTTGTTTCTTGTAACTTTTTCCCATACGCAGCTTGGTAATCGATGTACCATGGATTCAATTCGGGTTTCGTTTTATTGGCGTATGGATTATTTGTTGAAATGTTCAAACGGACATCGTTCCAGTCCAGACCAGAATTTTGGTGCACTTGCGCTTTGTACGTTAAGTTGATTTTCCCTGTGGACGAATCACTGCGCAAATCATAGAGTGGGGTCCAGCCAGCTTGCGAAACCACATAAGAAAAATTCAATTTTCCACTCACCACTTCATTGGAAGAAAGCGTAATCACAATGCGTGGAATTGCTTTGTTGTTTTCAACATTCAATCCATTTCCGTTTTGGTAATTGCGCAATTCTTCTAGTCGCGCTTCCATTTCTTGTTTCGCGTCCACTTTCAGCGCTTTTTTGCGATTTAAACTCAATAGTTTCTTATTAATTTCGTTCATTTTTAAGGAGTAGTAGTCCACTGCAGACTTCAACAACAAAATGGAATCATTCACTTTTCCAGATCCTTTCATTGCTCCGTTATTCGAGATAATGTATTTTGTCGAATTCAAAACCCCAATTTCATCGTCGATTTCTTGGATGTCGAAAGCCCATGAACGAAGTGAGTCCTCCAATAACGAAATACTTCGTTTGATTTTTAATGGAATTCCATCTTCTGTCACTTGCGTT
>JBEDJV010000117.1:0-5483 GCA_041172545.1 Bacteroidota bacterium
GTATTGTAATACTCAACCCACTCTCCAATTCGTTCTCCGTTGGTATAATTCCCAGTCATTTTGACTTTACCCGTTGGATGAAATTCCTTGCAAGCGCCCTCTTTTTGATCATTGACATAGTTGGTAACTGAAAGTATGTTCATTTTGCCAGCTTCCAGTTGATCGTTGAGGTAATAAATGATTTTTTTACCATTTAGTTTATCATCCACATAACTTTCCGCACTGACCAATTCACCGCGCTCATTATAGTTGACCCAAATGGAATCCTTTTTTTGATCCCAATAACATCCCTCGGACATTAATGCTTCGTTTTCGAAGTACATTTTAACCATGGACAGTTTGGAATTAGGCTTGTTATCCACGATTGCCTTGATGCTACCAGATTCGTAACGGTATTTAAAAACTCCAACGGGCTTATCATCCTTAAAAACACCTTCGTACATATGGATTTTGGTCCCTGGAAAATCCTTATACCATAATCCTTGTTTCAGTCCTTTTGCATCGACTTGATTGACTTGCGCCATCACTTTGCCGAACATAAATACCCACAAAAACAAACTATATTTCATATGAAATCTATTAAATCACCTAAACGATTAAGTTCCAAGTCTGGTACAACACTTGTCTTTTCTTCGCTGCGGATAAGCACCGTCTTCATTCCCATCATTTCTCCAAAGCGCAGGTCACTATCTGTATCTCCCACCATAATCGACTTGTTAAAATCAATCTCTGGAAAATCACCTTTTGCTAATTCAGCCATTTTCACATTTGGTTTCCGCATAAAAGGTTCTTCACCTTTCAATTCTAGTGCGGCATATACCCGATCAATCTTCGACCCAACTTTTTGGAAGTCATCACACATTTTTTCATGCAGCTGAGCAAGTTCTAACTCAGAGATAAGTCCTTTGGAGACACATTGTTGATTCGTTACCACGATCACACGGGCGAACTTACCAAACAATTCTTTGGAGGATTCGAGAACCCCATTCTTAAATCGAAAATCTGAATAGTCTAAAATGTACCCTCCAAAAATCCGTTCATTTATCACACCATCTCGATCAAGAAAGAGGGTCCAACTGACATCAACTTGCGCCAATTTTTCCATTAGAAGATCTCGTTTTCTACAAGGTAATGGTTACGTGTTGAAGAATTTCGACCGATTAATTCGGCAATGAATCCCGCGAGAAAAAACTGAATTCCGATGATCATCGCCACTAACGCAATAAAATATTCAGATCGTTCAGAAAGTCTCAACGCTAATGGATTAAAAAACAATTTATCGATTCCCATGTATAGGAACAATCCAAATCCGAGCACAAACATGAGCATTCCCCAAGCACCGAAGAAATGCATGGGCTTCTTTCCGAATTTCCCCATAAACGCGACGGTCATTAAATCTAATGGCCCATTCAAAAATCGATTTAAACCGAATTTCGTGACACCATATTTTCGTGCTTGATGTTGAACTACCTTCTCTCCTATCTTGGTGAACCCTGCGTATTTTGCCAATGCGGGGATATACCGATGCATATCTCCATACAATTCGATGCTTTTAATCACCGCGTTTTTGTAGGCTTTCAATCCGCAATTGAAGTCATGCAGGTAAATCCCGGTAATTCTTCGTGCCGCCCAGTTATATAATTTTGTTGGAATTGTCTTTGAAATTGGATCATGGCGTTTCTTTTTCCATCCGGAAACGACGTCAAAATCCTGTTGAACAATCATCTCGTACAAGGCAGGAATTTCATCTGGTGAATCTTGTAAATCGGCATCCATGGTGATCACCACTTTTCCAACGGCCTTTTCAAAACCCACATGCAAAGCAGCTGATTTCCCATAGTTTCGCTGGAATTTAATTCCTTTTACGTGCGCATCCATTCGTCTTAAATCCTCAATAATATTCCAAGAACCATCTTTACTTCCATCATCGATGAAAATTACTTCGTAACTCATCGAATGATCGTGCATCACACGTTGAATCCAACGATGCAACTCAGGTAACGATTCTGACTCATTAAAGAGTGGAACCACTATAGAGACGTTTATTTCTTCTGTCATAGGAGATTCAAAGTTACCAATTATTCAGTTATTGTTTAATCCAAGTTCGAACTTCGTTTTGAAATCGAATGAAGTACATTCCGGAAGTTAAGGATTCAACCGAAACTTCCAAGTTCGAATCCTGCGTTGTTCCGTGTTGAAGTACTTGTCCATTCATTCCAAAGATGTTCCACTCACCGATGGATTTGGTCCCATTCAAAAACAAACGCTCCGATGTTGGATTTGGATAAATTGTCCATGCATCTTCAGCAAGGTTTTGTACATTGGCAGTTGGTTGATTTGTCACACTAAAGTGATCCAATGCCCCTTCCGTGATGTTTACATTTGGATCATAATCAGCGATAACGATTTTCAACTGCATTGTATTTGTCATGGGAAGAAGTCCCGAAACAGGGAAACTGAAATACTCAAATTCCATTAAATTACCTTGTGGACCAATCTCTTGTTGAAGGAGTACACTTGTCGTACCATTCATTAAATAGACACTCATCGTATCGTCAACTGTCCCTGGACCGTAAAAACAAAAGAAGGATCGAGCAAAATTGATGTATGGCGTCGCATAGGAACTGAAATCCATCTGCGGCGAAAGCAACTGTGTATAGCCTTTGTCGATATCATCATGATCGGGACTTAATCCGACATCGTTACCAGTTACAAAAGCCATTTTTCCACAATCCCAATCCGCGTCAATTGCTTGAACGGCATTTAACGTTGGATTCGGAACACCTCTTTCCCACATTCCTGTTGTTGCGTTACCAGAAACACTCCAGCCAAAGTCGAACTCAAAATCATCAAAATAACCAGGAACTAAATAGACCGTCAGGACATTCGAACCAGCCGTAATCATGGTGTCCGTGCAAAATGTTTGATACCCCCATTTCCCAACTGTCATGCGGTAATTTTCCTGGTAATACAGGGTGAAATCCTCCACACCTAGTCCATTTGTAATCCCGTTATGATCAATTAATGGATGAGACAATCGAATTTGCGCATCGGGAATTGGAATATTGGTGCCGTATTCAAGAACGTTTACTTCAAGTGTAAAAGGTGTAATTGGAATCAAAGGAACATTTATTGTCGTTAATGCTCCATTAATTAATGAAGTTGAAAGTGTCATTGGATAATATCCTGCCTTAGAAAAGCTAACGGTGTAAATACCGGAAATTGCCGTTCCAGTCGCATAGAATCCCTGTTGATTTGTCTTTTCCAACATTACGGCACTTGAAAGTTGAACACTTACATTGGATAATGTTTGACCACTTACAGCATCCGTTACTGTCCCTTCTAAATAACAAGCCTTATTGTAGCTCATGCCAAGCACATATAATCCCTTGGTAATATCCGCTGCCACCGCTTTACCAGATGGAAAAAATGGATAAACCCCCCAACATCCATCAAAACCTGGTGTTTGTCCGATGTACGTATCATAATTCCCCACCTGAACCAAGTTGTATGGATACGTCGCATCGTGAATAATCACTCCATCGCTGTAATAACTGGTGACCAAGTATTCACCACGTACGTGAACATTATGTGGTATAACGAATGAATTTGTTGTACTCTGAACTCGATCAAGTTCCGTAATGTTCGATCCGTCCGTTATGTCATACGCAGCAATATACGCTCCTGAAATTTCATCCGTAGTGTAGACCACTTGTCCATTCGCTGATGGCCAAATATTGTGTGTGAATGAATTTGGAGTGGTTTTCGTCCCAATAAGAAGTGGATTCGCTTTATCGCTTACATCGACAATACTGAAGAAGCCATCATAAATATGCCCAATATATAATGTATCATTTCGCTCGAAACCATCGTGAACATAAAAAGGATCGTAGGTTCCAACTTCCACCGGATTCATTGGATTGGATTGTAAATCGAGCATGATCACTCCACCGTTTCCACGATTCGCTCCAAAAATATACCCATATCCATTTGGAGAGGTGAAACAGGTGTGTGCTGATTGCCATGGATTTGAACTTGGTCCAGTGTATAGTGACGTTGGTAGGTTCGTCGATTGTGGCAACGGACCTAAATCAATGATTAAAAGTCCATCTTCTGCCTCAGTTGTGACATACGCATAATTCCCATAAACACATGGGTCACGCCAGATGGATTCCGTTCCTGCTAACCAAAAAACTTCTTGCGGATTCGCCCCGTCCGTAATATTGACAATCGATGTTCCCTTTGAGGTCCCTACGATCGCGTATTCATTTCCTTGTTCATCCACATAGCCCCATACATCATTTAGATTCGCCTGATGTAGTTGCTGGTAGTCAATGTGCGATAAGGAGTCAATGTTCAATTGCGCCTTGGATTGAAATCCAAAGAGTGACAAAAAAACAATAAGGATTATATTTCGAAATAACTGCATAACTACGCCCTCAGAGTATAAAAATTGCCGCGAAAATAAAAATGACAATAATGATTAAATACTGCCAAACATCCGGGAAATATTTAATGATCGTTTCTTTCCAATTCATAAAGTAAAAATAGGTAAAATTCTGGAACGATTTACCTTGTTAAAAAAACGAAGGATACTGACATGTGATCGACCTTATGGAGATATATTTACATCTTTTAGTTTCCACTTTCTTGAGTTAAAATGGCTAACTTAGATTAAAATTGACACCATGAAAAGAAGTTCATCAATTGGAGGCGAATTTGTCAGTGATCTAAGTCATAAATCCTTCTCTCTTTCACAAAAAGTAGCATCGGATTCCTTAACGAACAGTTTTTTGAAATTTATTCAAGAAGAACACCCCGAATTTACCGAAAACTGTTTTTTATCGATCAGTGAATTGAGTGCGCTGAGGGTGCAATACATCTCGCAAAAACTCAAAGGACAACTCGGTGAATTATCATCCATGGAGAAATTAGTGATTGACACATTATCAGATGGAGACGAAATCAGCAATCTTGCCTTAGGTCAGGAAAACACCCCATTGTCAAGAGGACAAAAAATGGCAGATCATGTTGCTTCCTTTGGTGGTAGTTGGACATTTATCATCTCGTTTGGCTTTTTCTTACTCGTGTGGATTGTTTTAAACACGGCGTTCTTAGTAAACAAAGGATTCGATCCCTATCCATTCATCTTATTAAACCTCATCCTTTCTTGCATAGCGGCACTACAAGCACCCATCATTATGATGAGTCAAAACCGTCAGGAAGAAAAGGACAGAGAACGCTCCAAACTCGACTACATGATTAACCTGAAATCGGAATTAGAAATTCGAACCTTACATGAAAAGTTAGACCATTTAATTATCCACCAACAAAGAGATTTATTTGAAATTCAAGAAATTCAAATAGAAATGATGAAGGATATTTCCCTCAGCCTAGACGCATTGAGTAAAAAATAATTAGTTTTTCACCAATTCCTTTGTATAGACACGCTGATTTGTAATAATCCTTACCAAGTAAGTACC
>JBEDJV010000118.1:0-5482 GCA_041172545.1 Bacteroidota bacterium
CGGTTCCCAAATACTGGACTTTATTCCACTTAGGAACTTGAAAAATCCAAGAAACAAAGCAATGTTCATAGATGTGAAATGAACGATGTACCGCAACCATTTGGAATGTAGGCCAATTTTTTTCCCAAGGTAATCAGGGATGAATAATACCAATGGAAGGGTAAACAATAAGTTCACAATGGCGTAAACGAAGTGCTCACGACTCAAAAAGCTTGAGACTGTCACGATGAACAACATAAAAAAGGGCAAGATCCATCGCAGGAATTTGTGGGAGAAAAAGGCATAGGAGATTCCGTCAAATCGCAAGAGCATCGGCCAAAATCGACTGAGGTTTTGAAAGTTTCCTGCGGATATGCGGATTTTGCGCTTGAATTCAATCCACGATTCATTCGAAACATCTTCGAAAACCAAGGCATTTTGTTCGTTGATGCAGTGATATCCTTGCTGAAGGATGATCATGTTTAAGTAGAAGTCGTCTACGAGGAAATGCGTTGGAATCGGTTTGAAACATTCCTTTCGGAAGGCAAAACAACCTCCAAATGGACCCATCATCGCTCCCCAGATTTTTCCTTCGGCAAATTTTGTTTGAACTTCGTTGGAAATGTATCCGTTTTCCGCTTGTGAAATTCCTGTTTCTTTAATCCCAAAATGCTCCATGCGACTGTCCACAAGGCCAATTTTAGGGTTTTTGAAATGCTTTACTAATTCGCTTAAGGTGTTGGGGTCAAACAGGACATTTGCATCCGTAATGACAATGATTTCATGGGTTGCCTCTTTGACTAATTTGTTGACAATATTGATTTTTCCTTGTCTTTCTGAAAACTCGATGAGCTTCATATTCGGGATTTTCTCTTGATAGGAATGGATAATGGCACACGTTTGATCTTGGCAATTGTCAGCACCAATTAATAATTCAATGCGGTCGAAGGGGAATTTTGTCTGCAATAAGGTTTCCAATTTTTGACCAATCACTTTTTCCTCATTGTGAGCAGGAATGATGATGGTAATCGGTGG
Organism: Bacteroidota bacterium; assembly: GCA_041172545.1. GTDB lineage: Bacteria > Bacteroidota > Bacteroidia > Flavobacteriales_D > Crocinitomicaceae > UBA952. The sequence continues at coordinate 1,015 of JBEDJV010000118.1, forward strand.
AAGTTCATCCAAATAAATGAGTTGATTGGTTTTTCGGTAACGAGAAAAGTACTGAACCAATTTAGGATAAATCACATAGCTGTGAAGAATTAAACCGATACCTAGCCATAAAATGATTTCAATGAATACCATGTATAAGGAATGCTTGTATTACAATATTAAACATTATTTACTGATTGGTTTTAAAAATCAATGGGATGCTTGCAATTGTTCTTCAAGTATTTCATAAACGAAATCCGACGAGAAATTTTCTTGAATAAATTGTTTTCCAAGTTCGCCCCTTACCGTACATTTTTCTTTGTTGTTAAGTAAGGATAGAATGTCAGAGATGAACGTATCCTTGTTTTTATGCACCGGAATGATGGATTCTACCGAAAGTCCCTCAGCGGCCTTTGTTGTCAGTATACACGGTGCTCCAATACTCATGGCCTCGAGTATTTTCATTTTTATTCCAGATCCTGATTGAAGTCCGGCGACAAAAAGTCCGTGCTCCGCCATAAATTGAAGTGGATCCGCCACAAATCCGTGAATGACCACATTTTTTCTTTTGTAGTCTGAAAGAATTTCGATGCTTTTTCTTCCGGCCACATGAAATTCAAGGTCAGGATTCTCCTTCAATAATACAGGAAAAATGGTATCAATGAACCATTTCACGGCCTCAACATTCGGTTCCCAATCAAAGGCACCGAGAAAACAGAGTCGATTTTCTGTCCAAACGATTTCTTGATTGTTTTTCGGCATCGAAGAAGGTAAATACTGGACTTTCGTTGCGGTAAATTGTTTGATATACGCCGTATCTCCTAAAGAAATTGGAAGGATGATATCCACTTGGTTCCAAATACTTCGTTCTTCTTTTTCCAATGATTTGGCCAACTGATTCACGTACCACGCTTTCAACGAATTTTTTTCGTTTTTGGCTAAATCCTCCCAAATGCGAAATTCTATGTTGTGTGATCGATAACAGATTTTTCCTTTGAAAATGGATCGAATATACGGAGTGTAAATAGCAGCGTATAAACTTTCAAAAATCACGATATCATAGTTTTGCGAACTCAATTTATCCAGAAGGATTTTTTCCACATGTGCATGAAGAAAGCGCTTCGTATGATAGGATTTCTGCGTAAGCAAGGAAAAGAACGCTGGTAATACTTTAATTTTTGTATCAATTGAAATGCCTTGAAAGGTCAGTTTATCCGTGTTGAGTTCTTCAAAGGCCGTAGGAATGAAGCCGTGTTTGTGCGTACTTAAAGTGAGGTAATCTACGTTTTCTACACTCGGAATTTCATTTAAATCCAGGAGGAATCGACTCATAGCTAGACAGCCACCATCGACAATGGGATAGGGTGGTTTATGACTAAGTACGAGAACGCGCATTTTTTCTGAATAATTTGATGAGTCCCTTGTTCCACATTTCTTTCGAGAAGACCTGTGCATCGTTGGCGGCAGCACGCGTGATGATCCAAGCAACGGGAGTGAAGAAAAATCCGGCCAGCCACATGCCGAAAAACGGCGAAACGGTATTGGTTTCCGCTAGGTTTTGTCCAATGCTATTTAATACAAAGTAGACCATAAAGGTCAACGCGGCAACAACGACTGGAGCACCAAAACCACCTTTACGGATAATTGCTCCAAGTGGAGCGCCAACAAAAAACAAAACGACAATCGCATAGGTTAACGCCAGTTTTTTATGGAATTGAATCCAGTATAAGTCCGATTCTTTCTCCAGTACTTCCATGAATTGATCTTGATTATCAACGGTTTCGTTGGTTCGTCGCAACCTAGAGATAACGATGTTTCTGGCTTGAAGTTTATCTACTTCTGTTAACTGTTTGAATTGTACTGAGGATACTTTCTGTACTTGTACTAATCCAGAATTTGGGTCATTGTAGACGATTTTATCATTAAAACTCACGAATTCTTTACCGCTATTCTTGGCAAAAGTCTCTAAGGTTTGCTGTTTCTTTTTTTCCAAAGAATCCATGACGGAGTGGATTTGAAAGACGTTCATCATTTCATATTTATCCGTAAATAAATCTTCATCAGTCCGATTTAAATTAAACCCAGCAATATCCAATTTGTACGTCCCATGTTCAAAATATGAAACACGTGATGGTCGTCCTGAAGGATTTTGAATGCTGCCGTCGGGAAGGAAAAGTGGGTTTTGAATATCAAGTTCTTCAAGGATTTTTCCGTTTTGTAAGTCAAAAAACATGAAGCGACCATTGACCGATTTGTAAATGCGTGCTTCTTTTGCCTTCACTGTTTTCAATTCACTTGGATGACTGTAATCGTGAATGGTGATTCCTTTGTATACGGAATCGTTGTATGCTTCTACTTTGATGGAAAATCCCTCGAAATCCTTCGTGTACACACCCGGTGTAAGAATGGATGAAATTTTTGTGTTTTGGATGTCGTACATCAAGGTGTGAAATTTCAAATTAAACACGGGGATCACGTAATTGGCGAAATAAAAAGTGCTGATGGAAATAACGACAACGATGTACGTCAAGGGTCGCATAATTCGGTAAAGTGAAAGTCCGCTGGATTTCAAAGCGGTTAATTCATTGTTTTCTGCGAAACTACCAAAAGTCATTAAAGAGGAGAGGAGTATGGCTAGTGGAAGGGCTAATTGAATTAAATTGGCTGAGACATAAAAAAGTAGTTCGAGTATGACCCAAATACTCAGTCCTTTTCCCATTACATCGTCAATATAGACCCAAAAGAACTGAAGAATCAGAATGAACATCGAAATAACCAGTGTCACAATGAATGGACCGGCAAATGATCTAATGCTAAATAGGTAGAGTCTTTTCAACCTTGAAAATTTCGACAAAGGTAGCTAATAAACGTAGAAAAAGGAGAAGAATTGTGTGAGCTAGGAACCAAGCACTCTTTTTAAATCAGTCACTTGTTGATTCCAAAGCATAATCGCACTTTCTTTATCCGTTGGATAAGCAAAGTCTGTGATTTGTAGAGAAACAGAGGAGGTCATTGGATCAACGATGTACGCTATTTCAAAATACACATCGAGTCCGTCTTCCTCATCCGAAAGCCATTTCCAGCGGATTTTTGCATTTGGTTTGTTCTGTAATAAGCGTGCCTCTTCTTCGTTTCCATCCCATTCAAAAGAATAAATGTCGTCTTTAATATTCACATCATCCGCGAACCATTCTGATAATCCATCAGGCGTGTTGATTAATTTCTCTAAAATACGCGGTGATGTTTTAAGCAGAAATTCTAATTCGTATTTTTCTTTCATGGGACTTTCGTAAATAATTCTAATTTTGTTAAGCCTCTGCAATATACTAATTAATTCGGAAATGTCCCTCAATAATTCGCTTGAACATATAGGAAATCAACTTTTTAGGTACCGTGGATTTGTACCTGTGTTTTTTGCTGTTGTGGCGTTTTCTATTCAGTTGATTGACACTCATGAACAATGGGGCTTCAGTGAATTCGAGGGAATTGCCCTTTTTTTAGTTGTCTTTGGACATTTGATTCGTGCCTTGACGGTTGGGCACCGCAGCATACAGACTTCTGGGCGTAACCGTAGTCATCAGCTGGCTGAAGTCCTGAACACTAAAGGAATGTATTCCATCGTTCGACATCCCTTATACTTGGCCAATATCTTGATTTGGATAGGGTGGACCACCTTGTTGAGTATTCCATGGTTGATTGTTGCAGCGACCATTGTCTTTGTCGTTTACTACATGTTTATCATGTATGCCGAGGAGCAATTTTTACGCAGGAAGTTCGGTCTTGAATATGAAAGATGGCACCGCAGAACGCCTCGTTTGATCCCGAATCCATTTTTGTATACTTCGAATTCCAATGATTTTTCGTGGAGAATCGTCTTCAAAAACGAATACCCTGGTTGGACCGCGAGTATGACAATAGCCTTGTGCATTTACTCACTTCTTATCAATAAGATTTATCCCTTTTCAGAATTTTACCGTTCATATGTAGAAGGATGGTTGGTTTTCGGTGGTGGGATCGCTATTTTCGGACTGACTTTTCGTTACTTGAAACACCGAACGAAACTCTTTCACGAGATGGACTAATGTCCACTTTGGAACACCTGACGTTGCTGTAAGGATCGTCCAAGCGTGAGTTCATCTGCATATTGCAATTCCGACCCAACGGCAATTCCACGGGAAATGGAAGTCACCAAACAATCAAAGTGTTGCAATTTTTTGTACAAATAAAAATTAGTTGTGTCACCCTCCATTGTTGGACTTAATGCAAAGATGATTTCGCGCACTTCCTCTTTTTCCATTTTTTTTAGGAGACTTTCAATGTTCAAATCCGTTGGACCAATTCCGTCCATTGGAGAGATGATGCCCCCAAGAACGTGATAGATTCCTTGGTAAGTAGAGGTGGATTCAATGGCCATGACGTCGCGAATGTCTTCGACGATGCAAATGGTTCCGTGGTCTCGTTTTGGATTCGCGCAAATCGCACAGATGGG
>JBEDJV010000119.1:0-5666 GCA_041172545.1 Bacteroidota bacterium
TCTCAATTATTTCGCTGCAGCAAATTTAACTGCAACAAATTCCCAATTAACCACATGGAAAAACGACTGAATGTAATCCGGTCGTCTGTTTTGGTAATTCAAATAGTATGCGTGCTCCCAAACGTCTAAAGCTAGAATCGCTGTTCCTGAACATCCTTCGCCCATTAATGGATTGTCTTGGTTAGCTGTCGAACAGATTTCTAATTTCCCATCTGTTACACACAACCAAGCCCAACCAGAACCGAAACGTGTCGTCGCAGCTTTCGCGAATTCCATTTGAAAGTTTTCAAAGGATCCAAATGCAGCGTCAATCGCACTTGCCAATTCTCCTGTTGGAAGTCCACCTCCGTTTGGAGACATACATTCCCAAAATAAATTGTGGTTCCAGAATCCACCACCATTATTTCTAACAGCTGGCATGTCTTTACAAACCTTTAGGATTTCTTCAATGGATTTACCTTCCAAATCGGTTCCGGCAATCGCATTGTTTAAGTTGGTAATATAAGCTTGATGGTGTTTCGTATGGTGAATTTCCATCGTGCGCGCGTCGATGTGTGGCTCTAATGCATCATATGCATAAGGCAAAGTTGGCAATTCAAATGACATATTTTTATTTTTTACGTTAACTACTGAGGGACAAAATTAATCATTAAACAAGTTCGTCTGTTGAAATGTTCTTTATATGTGAATAGATTTCATTTATGAAACTATCCTGTGTTTAATGCGTAATTTTGAACCATGAGTATAGAAAGACCAATTTCTGATTGGATTCCAATGTCCCACAAAGAAGCGGAAAAGCGCGGATGGGAAGAATTTGATGTGATTTTAATATCCGGAGACGCATATGTCGACCACCCTAGTTTTGGAACGGCCGTTATTTCTCGCATCATTGAGGACGAAGGACTGCGTATCGGAATCGTCGCACAACCGAACTGGAAAGATGATTTGCGCGACTTCAAAAAGTTAGGAAAACCAAGGTTGTTTTTCGGCGTGACTGCTGGCTGCATGGATTCAATGGTCAATCATTACACTGCAAATAAACGCTTACGCTCAACGGATGCCTACACGCCAGGTGGACAAGCGGGATTTCGTCCAGATTATGCATCTACCGTTTACAGTCAAATTTTAAAATCACTTTATCCCGATGTACCTGTAGTATTGGGTGGAATCGAAGCGTCGTTAAGACGTGTTACACATTATGATTATTGGAATGATCAACTAATGCCATCTATTTTGGTGGACTCAGGTGCAGATCTTTTGGTATATGGAATGGGAGACCAACCTTTGAGAACACTCCTCCGTCTAATGAAACGAGGCGTACCATTTCATCAAGCGAAAACCATCAATCAAGTCGCTTTTTTGAATCCAAAATCGGAGGAATTGCCAAGAAATAAAAACTGGGAAACCGTGGAATTGGCAAGTCATGAAACATGCTTAGTGGACAAAGTGCAATACGCTACAAACTTCAAAATTGTAGAGGTAGAATCCAATAAATGGGAAGCAAATCGAATTATTCAACACGTTGGTGATCAGACATTGGTGATCAATCCACCATTCAAAACGATGACGGAAAATGAAATCGATCAAAGTTTCGACCTTCCTTATACCCGCTTACCACATCCAAAATACAAGAAACGCGGCGCTATTCCTGCCTTTGATATGATCAAGTTCTCCATCAACATGCACCGTGGTTGTTTTGGAGGATGTAGTTTCTGTACCATTTCTGCGCACCAAGGAAAATTTATTGCATCACGCAGTGAAAAATCAATTTTAGGTGAACTCGAACAACTCGTCAATCATCCCGATTTCCGTGGATATATTTCAGACATTGGCGGACCTTCAGCGAACATGTATAAAATGAAGGGAAAGGATGAAGCCATCTGTGCGAAATGTGTTTCACCGAGTTGCATTCATCCAGTCATCTGCAACAACCTAGATACATCCCACGAACAAATGACGAAATTGTATCAGAAAATCGATAGCCATCCAAAAGTTAAAAAAGCCTTTGTTGGTTCCGGAATCCGTTACGATTTATTGGTCGATGATTTTAACAAAAACAACGAGGACGGTAACCACGACCGATACATTGAACAAGTCATTACTCGTCACGTCAGCGGACGATTGAAAGTAGCGCCAGAACACACCTCTGATGCCACTCTTCGCGTAATGCGCAAGCCTTCGTTCAAGTACTTTCATAAATTCAAAGAGAAGTATGATAAACTCTCTGAAAAACATGGATTGAAACAACAATTGATTCCTTACTTTATTTCTTCTCATCCAGGGTGCGAGGAAGAAGACATGGCCAATCTAGCCGCAGAAACAAAGGACATGGGATTCCAATTGGAACAAGTGCAAGATTTTACACCTACACCAATGACCGTTGCAGAGGTAATCTATTACACCGGATTGCATCCATACACCTTGAAGCCAATCAAAACCGTAAAAACGCGAGAGGAAAAATTAAATCAAAACCGATTTTTCTTCTGGTACAAACGTGAAAACAAAGATTGGATCAAAAACCGCTTAACAAAAGCAAAACGTCCAGACTTAATTGAAAAACTACTCGGTGAGGAGTCTAAAAAGGAAGAAAAAGTACCGAAATGGTTAGCTGAAAAACGAAAAAAATAAGAATTAGCATCTTGTTAAAATTGTTAAAAACTTAAAAATATCCATCCATTATTTGAAACCTTTCAAGCATGAAAAAATCATTATTTATACTGTCCCTTCTTTTTTTCGTATCAGGCAACATTAGCTATGCTCAAGATACATTAGTTGAAGAAGAATACGCAGAGGAGGAGCCAATTACTTTTGCATCCACACGCATCATTTCAGGACATTCCGTTGAAACCATTGCCAAAGGAATCACCGATTTTCGCATTGAACACCGATTTGGCGACATCGCCGGAACGAATGGTGGCCCACAAAACATGTTTGGCTTCGATATGCTTTCAGACATGCGCATCGCCTTAGAACGTGGTGTGACAGATAATCTTATGATTGGTTTTGGTCGCTGCAAAGGTACAGGCGCTCCATACAGATCTTTATTAGATGGATTTGTGAAATACAGAGTTTTAACACAGAAGAAAAATGAAATGCCTATTTCCATGGCAGTCATCGGTGGGTCAACATTTACCTACATGAAAGCCTCTTCAGACATTTCTCAAGTAAATAGCTTTCCAAAAGTCGCTCATCGATTTTCCTACTTTACGCAAGTAAATATCGCACATCATTTCGGCGACAAGGCATCCATCGCCTTCATGCCAACTTATGTGCACCGAAATTATGTGGCAGCAGATGATGTAAACGATTTGTTTGCGCTTGGCGGAGCTTTTCGAGTGAAATTAACAAGTCGATTTGCCTTAATTGGTGAATATTACCAAGTGTTCTGTAATAGCGCGTATCGTCAAACCGGATACAAAAATTCATTGGGAATCGCCCTCGAGTGGTTCACATTCGGACATAATTTCACAATCAACCTAACAAATGCCGCTGGTCTAGGTGAAACACAATTTATTCCTTACACGTTTCAAAGTTGGAGCAAAGGACAGTTTCGCTTTGGATTTAGCGTAAGCCGAAAATTTTCTCACGAATAAATGAATAATTGAAAAAAATGAAAAAAACAATCTCCTCAATTGGACTAATTGCATTTACAGTCCTAGCAACATCTTTGGCCTGGATGCCAACTGCTCATTACGAAGTATCAGATGGATACACCATTGATTTTAAAAGTAAGGACCCATCAGGTTCATTTAAAACAATGGATGGAACCGTTGAATTTGATGAAGCAAATATAGATGCAACGCAATTCAATTTAAAAATTGATGTCAAATCTATTTCCACAGGAAACGGGATGATGAACAAAAAATCTCAAACTGAAGAATGGTTTGATGCGGCTAAATTCCCTTTAGCGAAATTCAAGTCAACGAAAGTGGTAAAAAAAGGAGCAGAGTTGAGCATTGTTGGAGATTTGACCATCAAAGGAATCACGAAACAATATACCATTCCAGCAACATATACTGTAACCGGGAATAAAATATCCTTCAAAGGAACATTCAATGTAAACAGACTTGAGTTTAAAGTCGGACATAAAAGTGATGTAGTTCCGGAGTTAATGAAAGTTTCTTTCCAAGTTCCAGTTACCAAAAAATAAGGAATGAATGTAAAGCTTGCCTTCATAAGTTCACTTTGTGCGAGCTTTTTGGGAGTTCTTTACACCACTATTTATTATCAGCTGCTCTTTGATTTCTCGACAGTCTTGCCAATATGGAAAGTCGCTTTTGGACTCATTTCGTTTACCTTGATTTTGTCTTATATTCACTTAGCGTTTAGAAAAGTGATGAAACATTACCCAACGTTTTGGTTTGGATTGACGTTTTCCATAATAACATTTGTCAGCATTTTATACCCAATGATAGAGCGAGTGTACGTGGACGCCTCCGAATTCTATGCCGGATTCGCGATACCACTTCACTTTTTGCCCATCCTTATGTTCTTTACTTTTCATCACTTAGATACTCAAAAATGAATCGAATCCTTTTTATTACCATTTGTTCCCTTTTCCTCGCAAGTTCATGTACGAAGGAAAAAACACCTTTCGCACAAATACCAACATGCAATGGAACAGTTTCATTTGCAAACGATGTGTTGCCACTCATTCAGCAACAATGTACGGGTTGCCACGATGCTGGAAACGCTTCTGGTGGATACAATCTTTCAGACTACGCAAGTATTTCATCTCATGCAAATGCAGTACTTGGATCGATGCGTAATTCCGGATATCAACTGATGCCACAAGGCGGTCCAGCGCTGCCAGATTCGAGTATTCAGTTAATCGAATGTTGGATTTATCAAGGAAAATTAGACAACTAATTACTTTTTAGATGCGCTTTTTCTCAGTTATTTTTGTCCTCAGCTCGGTTGTTTCATACGCTCAATCTGAACGAACCATGTTGTATGAGCAAGCAACAGAATTTGGATATCGGAATCAATTCAAGGAATCAGAACATGTTTTATCAAAAATCATTGAATTGTATCCGAACGATTCATTGGCCTACTTTGATCGAGCGATTATGCGCGAAAATTTAGGTGACACTTTGGGAGCAATCGCCGATTTATCAAAAGAAATAGAAATTGACCCAAAAAGCGCGGATAATTACTTTATACGTGGGATGCTTTATCAAAAAACAAACAAGTACGAGAAAGCGCTTTCCGACTTTCGAAAGGTGAATCATTTAGATGCAGGTAATGCAGACGCACATTTTTTTGCAGCACAAATGTATTGGCAATTAAACAAATCGAAACGCCTTATAAGAAAACAACTAACAGCATGTTTGAAAGTAAATCCAATACACGAGGATGCTGCTAAATTGCTGAAAATAATAAATTGAAATACAATAATTTAGAATCAATTCAAATATCATAGGGATTGAACTTGAGCCTTTTATACTTGAATAATATTGAATATCTTTGTAACCGTAAATTTGATTAACTATGAAATCTCTCTTTTTTTCCATCACCTTGTTAGCATGCACTTTTATACAAGCTCAAACTCAAGGTACTCTTTCATTTAGCTTCACGCAAACAGCACATACTTCTTACACAGGAAACAAAAATGTTCTAGCTGTATGGATTCAATCCAGCACTGGCACTTTCATTAAAACGCGCCT
>JBEDJV010000120.1:0-5359 GCA_041172545.1 Bacteroidota bacterium
TTTAATCACGTTTTTACCGCAGAATTCATACGAGTTAGCACCAGAACCAAGTGTTTTTGAATTTACGCAGTCCAAATTAACGAACATTGAAAAAATCATCCCCGATAACACCAATACACCGTACGACATTAAAAAAGTCATCGATTGTATCATCGACGACGCAAGTTTTAGAGAAGTTCAAGAAGACTTCGCAAAAAACATCGTTGTTGGGTTCGCGCGTTTAGGAGGAAAAACCATCGGAATTATAGCGAATCAGCCAGCTTCAATGGCAGGTGTATTGGACATAGACGCCTCTCGAAAAGGAGCACGTTTTGTTCGTTTTTGTGATTCTTTCAATATTCCTTTACTTGTGATTGAAGACGTACCGGGATTCTTACCTGGAACGGATCAAGAATGGCGTGGAATCATTACGCATGGCGCTAAGTTATTATACGCTTTTGCTGAAGCAACAGTACCAAAAATCACGGTAATTACCCGAAAAGCATATGGTGGAGCTTATTGTGTAATGAATTCGAAAAGTTTAGGGGCTGATTTAAGTTTTGCATGGCCAACCGCCGAAATTGCGGTGATGGGTGCGAAAGGTGCCGCTGAAATCATTTTCAAAAGAGATATTTCTTCCGCAGAGAATCCGCAAGAAAAATGGTTGGAAAAAGAGGCTGAATATGCGGATACTTTTGCTAATCCATATCGCGCTGCTGAGAGAGGAATCATTGACGATGTAATCCTTCCTTCAGAGACGCGTCAAAAGCTGATCAATGGCTATAAAATGTTAGAGAAAAAGGCAGAAACTTTACCTAAAAAAAAGCACGGAAATATTCCTTTGTAATCAAGCGCAAGTAAAAGATGTAAAAACAAATCTAATTTGTGGCAACCTTTTAGTCCCAAAATCGTTATAATCAAGCTATAAACTCTCCTAAAAGCTATGAATGAATTGAAAAATTACTCTTTATTCCGTCTTAGATTTTTCTTTTTTGTGCTTTCTTTACTGGGAGGACTCGGAATTAGTGCTGTTCAATCTCAAGTTATTTTCCCTTTTGGGATAAGGTATCAGACCTCCCAAAAAGGAGGATTACGTTTCATTTCCAATGCCTCTGTTTCTTGTAATTCGTCTACATCTTGTACCACTGCTAAAGCAGAAGTCCCACCAGCAGGAACAGGTCAAAACAATACTTACACTATGAGTTACATTGATATGGATGGCGATGCAAGTACGTTCATGTCTTCTTCCGATAGTTTAAATTTGGATAATTGTAGTGAGATTTTGTGGGCTGGATTGTATTGGGGAGCCAAAATAACTACCTCAACCACGAACTACGCGACACGAAGCAATATAAAACTAAAGGTGAATAGCGGAGCATACCAAGATTTAGCTGCCGATCAAACACTTGCCTATTCAGGTACAGTATCTTATTTCTGTTATAAAAACATAACATCAATCGTTCAATCTGCTGGAATCAAAGCAAGATTTACCTTAGCAAACTTGGTTACTCAAACCAATTCAACGAATCTTTGGGGAGGCTGGTCGATTGTGGTTGTTTACAAAAATACTGCGCAATCGTATAAAAACTTGACCGTATTTGACGGACTCGCAAATGTAAGTCAAGGGTCATCATCAAACACCGTAACCATACCAGTTTCAGGTTTCTTGACACCTATCAGTGGTGCGGTAAATTTTGAATTGGGGGTTGTTGCCTATGATGGTGACCGAAATCAAACAGGTGACCAATTGCTCTTCAATGGTGTTGGTACAAATTATGTACAAGTTTCGGATGCCCTGCACAATGCAACGGATATGTTTAATAGTACCATTGCCTATGGTGGTGTGTTGACTCCCTTCAGAATTCCAAACAACAATAATAACTTAGGTTACGACGCATCCATTTATCTGCCGAATAATGGTGCGCAAAATTATTTAGGAAATAATGCCACATCTGCAAATATTCGCGTAACTACTTCCTCTGAAACAATCATTACGCGTGTACTTACTTCGGCCATTGATATTTATGAACCAGATTTACGTGCATCGGTAACTGTAAATGACCTAAATGGTGGCGCTGTTGTTCCGGGAGATATTCTAGAATATACGGTGACAGGAAAAAATATTGGATCGGATGTTTCACTCAATACGTTCATTACTGATACATTAGATATCCGTACAAATTATGTCCCTAATTCAATTTCCTATTTAAATGGGCCGTTTGCAGGAACAAAAACAGATGCTTCTGCTGATGATCAAGCGGAATACGATGCGGTAAACCGTGTAATAAAAATGCGTGTTGGAACCGGAGCTACTTCAACGACAGGTGGTCAAATGATTAATTCAGTAAATGGTGCTGATAGTTCATCTGTACGTTTTCAAGTAGTTGTCGTAAACGACTGCCTTATTTTGGCTTGTGATAGTACGCTGGAAAACAAAGCATATATCTTCGGGACAGGTGTATTGTCCGGAAACTCCGTAACGAACAATGGAGCGTCAAATGTCTATGATGCTCTCGGATGTGCTACCTCCGCAAATAACCTTGTGACCATAAATACCTCCGGTTGTCCTGTTGTGGATATCGGATCGAATCCGCCGCTTTGCGTTGGAGATACATTGAACTTAACCTCTCTTTATTCTGTATGGGCGAATTATGCCTGGACAGGTCCAAATGGCTTCAATTCAACACTTCAAAATCCATCGATTCCGAACATTACATCGAATAACGCGGGGACTTATGGATTAACGATTTCTTTTACTGGATCGACTTGTACTTTCAGTAATCTGACGGAATCAGTTGTGATTAATCCAACCCCGCTAATAAACTTAATAAATACGAGTAATAGTTCTTGCTATAATTCGGATAATGGTACCATCACTGTTGGAGCAACAGGAGGACAGCCCATTAACTATTTATGGTCCAATGGAAATACGACTACAACGGTGAATAACCTTAGTCCAGGACTTTACACCATCACGGTTCAAGATTCATATACATGTACGAATGATACCGTCTTTCCTATAACGGAACCGGACACTTTAGTTTCTTCAATTGCCATCACCTCCAATTATAACGGACAAAATATTTCTTGTTATAATTATGCTGACGGAGCTGTTTTAGCTTCAGCGACGGGTGGAACCGCACCTTATACTTTTTTATGGTCAAATGGGCAAACAAATGCTGCCGCAACTGGACTCATTGCGGGAACATATACCGTAACGGTTACCGATGCGAAAGGCTGTACATCCGTTTCCTCGATCACGTTAACCCAACCTTTACCAATATCACTCTCTACGACTTCCTTGCCTGTTCTGTGTTATGGTGGATCAACAGGATCCATCAATCTAACGGCATCCGGCGGAACATTTCCGTACACGTATATTTGGTCTAACAGTCAAGTGACGCAAAATATTAGTGGACTTTCCTCTATGACCTACACCGTACAAGTTTCAGACATTAATGCGTGTAGCGACTCCATACAACAGTTTGTTAGTCAGCCAACGGCTCCAATTAATAGTCAAGAAACACATGCCGATGTATTGTGCTATTCCGAATCGACAGGTTCCATAGATTTAACTGTATCTGGAGGAACTCCAGGATATGTGTATTCTTGGAATACCGGTGCAACAACGCAAGATTTGTCCAATTTACCTGTTGGATCCTATGAGGTCTTTATTACAGACAATAACAATTGTACATCTCAATACACTGTATCGATTTCTCAGCCCGTTGCTCCATTATCTATTTCCGGTTTGGTTACACCGATTGGATGTTTAGGTCAATCCTCTGGCGCCATTAATATTGGTGTCTCTGGAGGAACATTACCATATACATATGCATGGTCAAATGGTAACACGAACCAAAATATTTCCGCACTTCCCTCTGGAAATTATTCAGTAGTTGTAACAGATAATCATAATTGTGTACTGTCATCGAATTATACGATTATTGAACCATTAGCGCCGTTAAATTTATCCGAGGTCCACAATGATATTTATTGTTTTGGTGCAGCAACAGGAAACATAAATGTTACGGCTATTGGTGGTACCTTGCCCTATTCTTTTGCGTGGAGTAATTTTACCTATAACGAAGACTTATTGAATACTACTGCGGGTACTTACCAGCTTCAAGTCGAAGACGCAAATGGTTGTCAAGACTCTCTTTCTGTGACTTTAGTCAATTTAACGAATCCTATTTTGATGAGTGAAACACATACGAATGTATTGTGTTTTGGAGATACAACCGGGATAATCGATTTGACGGTAAGCGGAGGTGCAGCACCTTTTTCGTATGAATGGAATAATGGATCAACATTGGAGGATCTTTCAAATGTCGGTGGAGGTACATATAGCGTGATTGCGCTTGATGCAAATAATTGTACGGATACATTAGTTACTACCATTGTTCAACCAACTTCCGGACTGAATTTATCAGAAACACATACAAACGCATCTTGTATGAGTACGATCAGTGGGGCGATTGATTTAACAGTGACAGGTGGTGTACCGGCTTATACATATTCATGGAATAATGGATCAACGAATCAAGATATTACCGGTTTATCAAGTGGAACTTATGTCGTTCAGGTGACGGATAATAATGCCTGTGTTGCGGATTTAACCATTTTAGTTATTGACCCATCGAATACGGTTGTGGTTACGTCATTAGTTGATTCCGTCAATTGTTTTGGTGGCGCTGACGGTTCCATTAATTTATCTCCATCTGGTGGAATGCCAGGTTATGTTTTTGATTGGAGCACAGGGGCAATTGCTGAAGATATAACGAATTTATCTCCCGGAAATTATTATGTGAACGTAGACGACGTCTTAGGTTGTGGACTATTTATGACCTTTGTCGTTGAACAACCTTCCAGTCCATTAACTGTTACAGGTCAAAATAACAATGTCATTTGTTTCGGACAGCAAAATGGAGTGGTTGATTTAACCGTTTCGGGTGGAACACCAGGATACACTTATGTTTGGACAAATGGACAAACGACTCAAGATCTTACGAATTTAACTTCGGGCACTTATTCTGGAACTATCACCGATGCCAATGGCTGTACGGCGAGTTACGTAGGACAAATTACTGAACCAGGATCCTCTTTAACAATTGCTCTCACAAGCACACCATCATTATGTTTCGGTGGCACAAGTGGCGGAGTAAATTTAACGGTCAACGGAGGTGTACCAGGTTATACATATAGTTGGAGCAACGGCTCAACGACAGAAGATTTAACGAATGTTGGCGCTGGATCCTATACGGTAACTGTCCAAGATCAGAATGGCTGTTTGATGAGTGGCTCGATCGTAGTTGGTCAACCATCAAGTGCCTTGACCTTGAGTCAAACAACCACACATGTAAGTTGCTATGGCGGCAAC
>JBEDJV010000121.1:0-5349 GCA_041172545.1 Bacteroidota bacterium
AGCGGAAAGAAAAAAACCGTTATGGTGGATTCAGCCCTTTTTGCGGTGCGTGAAATTATGTCTAAACATCCTGAAGCCTTGCTTTATGGTCAAGATGTTGGCGGACGACTCGGTGGAGTTTTCCGCGAAGCAGCAACACTAGCTCAAACCTTTGGAGACGACCGCGTGTTCAATACACCGATACAAGAAGCATTTATTATTGGTTCAACTGTTGGAATGTCCGCAGTGGGATTAAAACCTTTCGTAGAAGTTCAATTCGCCGATTACATTTGGCCAGGACTAAACCAACTGTTCACAGAGGTTTCTCGATCATATTATTTGTCGAACGGAAAATGGCCGGTGAGTGCGGTTATTCGTGTGCCAATTGGTGCCTATGGTTCCGGTGGACCATACCACTCATCAAGCGTGGAGTCCGTATTGGCAAATATTCGAGGAATAAAAGTCGTATATCCTTCAACCGGAGCAGATTTAAAAGGATTGTTAAAAGCAGCCTATTACGATCCAAATCCAGTGGTTATTCTAGAACACAAAGGATTGTATTGGTCAAAAATTCCGGGAACAGAAGGAGCGATGTCCATTGAACCTAGTGAGGATTACATGATCCCAATCGGGAAAGCACGCATTGTTCAAACAGCATCCGATGAAAAACGTTTGGTGGGTGAGTCTATTGGAGTCATTACCTACGGTAGAGGAGTTTATTGGAGTATGGAAGCGGCAAGCGCTTTTGAAGGACAAGTAGAAATCTTAGACCTCCGCAGCATTAATCCACTAGACATGGAAGCGATGGGCGCTTTGTGCGAACGACACGGGAAAATCCTACTCGTTACCGAAGAGTCTATTGAATGTACTTTCACACAAGGACTGGCAGGAAGATTACAGCGTTCACATTTTAAATCTTTGGATGCACCGATTGAAATAGTGGCATCTGTTGATACTCCGGCAATTCCATTGAATGGCGCACTCGAAGCAGAGTTACTTCCAAACGCAGCGAAAGTTGCTGATGGAATGAAGAAATTATTGAACTTTTAAAAAGTCAGAAATGAAATTTAAAGAAATTATTGGAGCGGTTGAAACGTTTCACGACTCTTTCGGAATTGAAAATCATTATGAATTAAAGTCGGACCTCACCGCGAAGGAAGTTCAGTTGCGATTTGACTTGATGAAAGAGGAAAACGAAGAGTACTTAGAAGCAGCTTTGAATAACGATATCGTTGAAATCGCTGATGCACTCGGAGATCAATTGTACATACTATGCGGCACCATTTTAAGACATGGCCTACAAGATAAAATTGTGGAGGTTTTTGAAGAAATTCAACGTTCGAATATGAGTAAGCTGGATGCCGATGGAAAACCAATCTACCGCGAAGATGGCAAGGTGTTGAAGTCAGATCGATATTTCAAACCAAATATTGCCGCTATTTTGAATAAATAGAGTTTTACACGGAAACGTTTTCATTTCTTTTTGAGTCCTCGGAATTTACCAAGGGAAGGTTGTTTAGTTTTGTTGTTTAAAGACAATTGAATGAACGATATCTCGATATATTTCCAAGCGGTAAATGATACGGAAACTTGGCAAGGTCAACAACTCGGAACCTATATTAACAAACACCTCACAGATTTTCCGGAATTAGAGAAAAATAGTTGTGCCTTATTCTATGTTCCTGAATTTAGAGGAAATGGCGCTGAGAATAAATCGTCCGCATCTACCTTTCGACAAGCCTTTTACTCCCTTCACCATGAACAAGATTGGAAAAGCCCAATTTATGATTTAGGCGATATCCTCCCGGGAAAAACACTAGAAGATACGTATTTCGCTGTTTCCAAGGTTGTCACTGAGTTAGTAAAAAATCAAATCATCCCAATTATCATTGGCGGAAGTCAGGATTTAACCGTTGCCATGTATACCGGTTATGAGAAACTAGAACAATTGGTAAATATATGCTCCGTAGATCATTCACTCGACCTAGGTTCCCCGGATGAGGATATTCATGCGCATGGGTATTTAAGTCAAATTCTACTGAAACGTCCTTGCTACTTATTTAATCATGCTAACATTGGTTTGCAGATTCCTTATGCGAGTGCGACCGAATTTGATTTGTTTGAAAAACTCTATTTCGATATTTGTAGGCTAGGAGAGTTCAACCAGGATTTTACGAAAGCAGAACCTCATATTCGAAATGCCGATATTATTAATATCGACTTTCAATCGATCAAAGGATCTGAAACAATGAATACAGAAGGAATTCCAAATGGATTTTATGCGGAACAAATTTGTCAGATCGCACGATATGCTGGAATCGCCGATAAAGTAACTTCATTCGGGATTTTTAATTTCGAACGTGTTAATCAGATGTCCGATAAGTTACTCGCTGAAATGATTTGGTACTTCATCCAAGGGACAATGTCTAGAAAAGGCGATTTTCCAATTGGGAGCAAGTCCGAGTACACGCGTTTCACTGTTTTTCTAGAAGATTCTGGAAGAGAAATTATTTTCTTTAAAAGCAACAAGTCTGCTCGCTGGTGGATGGAAGTTCCTTATCCACCGACAAGTGGAACCAAATACGAAAGGCACCATATGGTCCCTTGCAATAAGTTAGATTATGACAATGCTATGAATAATGAAATGCCAGATTTGTGGTGGAAGACCTACCAAAAACTAGGATAAGTGTCGCATTAAATTCGACTTTCGTTTTATTTTTACATTTAAATTTCTTATTTTAGCACCTTAAAATAGTATTTTCCTTGAAGGAAGAGCTGTTTTATAATTGTTAAATAAACCATATGCTATTGAAAACCAAGCTATTAACTATCTTGTTAGTTGCAGTAATTGGATCTGTCCAAGCGCAGCAAGATAAGCTCGTTACTCACTTTATTTATGATAAAATGAGTATCAATCCGGGTAAAACAGGACTTGACTTGTACAATGGAATTTGTGCGACGTCGATTTATAGAAACCAGTGGGATAAAGTCAATGGTGCGCCGAACTCGGCCATATTAAACATTGAGTCGAATCTATCTCGATTCCTGCCTGGTGGAATTGGAATCAATTTCTATCATGATGCGATTGGTTTTTCCCGTCAAAACAACCTTCTTTTAAATTATTCTTACCCTGTACAAATTGGACGCGCTGGTGTTCTTGGTGTAGGAGTAGGTATTGGAATCATGAATTATGGAATGGATCCAAGTTGGGTTCCGCCAACGTCAGTACTTGACCCAACATTACCTGTGGGATTTGCTGCCACTGCAGTAGATGCAAACTTCGGTTTGTATTTCCAAGCAAAAGATTATTATGTAGGTGTTTCATCAACTCACTTAACTGAATCAGAATTAACAAAAGCAGTAGCTACAGTGACTCAAAGTTACCAGACTGCTCGTCACTACTACTTAATGGGTGGATATAAGTTTAAAGATGTAGCGAATGGAACAATCGATGCGCAAATGTTAGTACGCACCGATTTAATTAAATTCTCTGCAGATTTGAATGCACGTTACCTATTTAAAATGGATGGTAAGGATGCTTACGGTGGATTGTCCTTTAGAACATCAGATGCGATTGCAGTGATGTTAGGGTACTCTCCGATCCCGAAATTTCAAGTCGGATACTCTTACGATATTACGATTAATAAATTAGCAAGTGTTTCTCGTGGTTCCCATGAGATGATGGTGAAATATTGTTATTTCATACCACCACCTCCGAAGACAAAAGCGAGACATCCACGTATGTTGTAGTAGACATATAAAATATAATGTAACCATTTTTATAGTTCCTACGTTATACCCCAAGTTAAAAGAATCCTGTAGCAAGGTAATTTGGATAATGGCAGAACCAAAAACAAAAGAATGAAAAAATTAATTAGTTTTTTATTTGTACTAGCTTTCTTATACTCTTGTAGTGATGTAGAAGGAAATTTAGTGGGTGTGAGTGGTAGAGACACCTGGTATCCAGATGTTTTAGGACCTGGAAAAATGCCGTTGGGCATGGTCTATGTTCCTTCTGGTGCTTTTCAATCCGGTGAGGATGATGAAGACATCATGGGAATGCACACCGCTCGTAAAAAAACGGTTTCCGTTCCTGCTTTCTATATGGATGCAACGGAGATTTCTAACAATGAGTACCGTCAATTCGTTCACTGGGTGCGTGACT
Organism: Bacteroidota bacterium; assembly: GCA_041172545.1. GTDB lineage: Bacteria > Bacteroidota > Bacteroidia > Flavobacteriales_D > Crocinitomicaceae > UBA952. The sequence goes on from JBEDJV010000121.1 coordinate 4,145, forward strand.
CTATTGCACGTGAGAAATTATACAGAAGAAGTTTCGATGAAGAAGCTGAACGTTGGGTAAACGTTCCGGATAATTTCTTCAAAGAGCCTTACCGCACACTGATGAATATGGGTTCTGATATTCAAGGTGGTAATACTTCGTTCCAATTATTTATGGATTCTACCAACAACGCAAATGCAGATCAAACGTATTTGACGATGATGGGAACATACGATAAAGGAAAAGGTAAAGGAAAAAAATTAGTGAATGGATTCCAATACGATCAAAAGAAATACGGAATTACTTCATCACCTGACCAAAAAATTGATGTGGTGATGTCTGATGACGACTTAAGAGGTATTTTCCAAATGTATAGTGGAGCAGCGAAGAAAAATACTCCGGACAAACAAGCAAAAGGTGGTACAGCGAAAACAACGTACAACCAAGGCGGACGTATCGAAAACCGTAAATACTTTACATTAAACTGGGCTGAACCAGTGGACTACGAGGATCCAGAAATTGCTTTCTTATTGTCTGATATGTACTACAGTGCAGATGAAAGTTTCTACAAAAGAAGAGAAATCGATACACGATTATTGTTCTTCGATTACTTCTGGATTGACTACAAAGAAGCGGCTCGTCGCGGTAAAGTAATTACGAAAGCAATCGATGCACGTAAATCATTCGCTTACGATAGTTTGAATGGTGATGCTGCAAATAACATCTACCGTAGAGATCGTCGTGAACCACTTGGAAAAGATTATAAATCAAATGACCAACACCGTTCTACATTATATACAGTTGACCAAAACACGAATAAAGTGTGGGTTGATACTACTTTATATGTTGATCAGTGGGCTGAAGGAGTAACTAAAATTAATGATACCAATTCATTAAAAGGTTCGATACTTGCTAATCCAGGTCAAGATTTAGATTTAGGATTTACAGATAGTAAAGGTCAACACAACGCTATTCGTGGGCATACAGACAGAAGTCGTTTCATTATTAAAGAGCGCATTAACATCTATCCTGACACGCTATGTTGGGTAAGAGACTTTACCTATGCGAATCATACACCAATGGCTCAAAACTACTTCTGGAATACTGCATATGACAACTATCCTGTGGTAGGTGTTACTTGGCCACAAGCGAAAGCATTCTCTGTTTGGAGAACACAAATTTTCCATTCATGGTTGCAGTCAAACGGTGACTTATTTGTTAACGAT
>JBEDJV010000122.1:0-8342 GCA_041172545.1 Bacteroidota bacterium
CATACGTATTCACATCACCAATCGCATAAATCCCTGGGATATTCGTGGAATAGTCCAGTGTATATACTTTAATGGCGCTTTTCTCAATTTCTAAACCCCAATCTGCAATCGGACCTAAACTTGGTTTTAATCCAAAAAGTGGAATGAAATGATCTGCGTTGATGACAATTTCTCCATCTTTCTGGTGCGTCACATGAACGTTTTCAAGGGTGTCGTTTCCGGATAAACCTGTAACTTCTGCCTCTGTAATTAAGTTGATTTCACCTGTTCCCGCCATGTCAATGACTTTTTGAACTGAATCTAAATGTCCGCGGAATGAACTGCTTCTATGAACTAGATATACTTTTTTGGCAATTTTTCGTTCTGCCAAGTAAATAGACCAATCTAAGGCAGAATCTCCACCACCAGCAATGACACATACTTTATCCTGATAAATGCTTGGATCTTTGATGATGTATTCAACGCCCTTGTCTTCAAAGTCAACGATGTTGTCAATAGGTGGTTTTCTTGGTTCGAATACGCCTAATCCACCAGCAATCATCACGATCGGTGCGATGTGTTGCGTTCCTTTCACGGTGGTCACAATGAATTTTTCATCGGCAGTTTTTTCAATCGAAAGCGCAGCTTCTCCAAGTGTGAATCCTGGTTTGAAAGGAGCGGCTTGTTCCATTAAATTGTCAATTAGTTCACCTGCAAGAATGGATGGAAATCCAGGGATATCGTAGATAGGTTTCTTCGGGTAAATTTCTGAACATTGTCCACCAGCTTGTGGCAATGAATCAATTAAATGACAACGTAACTTTAAAAGTCCGGCCTCAAAAACGGTAAAAAGTCCAACTGGACCTGCGCCAATAATAATAATATCTGTTTCGATCATGCTTGTGAAATAATGCTGGGCAAAATTAGTGATTTAAAGGACTAACAGCCAATTTTAAAAATTGTTTATTAATGATCCGGATGAACGGGTTTATTTGATAGGATCAACTCGATTTCTTCCATCACTTCTGCCGTAAGTTTTTCTTTGGCATCTAGTGATTTTAAATTCTCGGTTAATTGGTACTCTTTACTAGCTCCTAAAATGACGGTACTCACGTTTGGATTTTTCAAACACCAAGCAAGTCCAAGAACAGGAAGTGACATACCTAAATCTCCAGCCAAGGCACTCAGTTTTTTCACTACGTCAATGCGCTCGGCAGTGAGGTTTTTTTCTTTTAACCAATCCATTCCTTCCATTCCAAGTCTTGTGTCACTTGGGAAGTCCATGTTGTATTTCCCACTTAAAATCCCACTTGCCAATGGAGACCAAATAGTGGTACCAAGTCCAACAGTCTTATAAATCTGAGAAAATTCAACCTCAACTTTTTGACGAGTGAACATGTTGTATTCAGGTTGCTCCACAATTGGACCAATCAAATGGTTTTGTTTCGCAAACATATGTGCCTCCATAATCTCTTGTGCACTCCATTCTGAAGTTCCCCAATACAAGATTTTCCCTTGCATAATGAGTTGGTGCATAGACCAAACGGTTTCTTCAATGGGCGTTTGTTTGTCGGGACGGTGACACAAAAACAAATCTAAATAGTCTAATTGAAATCGTTTCAATGCTTGTTCGCACGCTTCGTAAATGTGCTTGCGACTCAGTCCTTTTTGGGTTGGAAGTTGTCCACCATTGCCAAAAAATACCTTGCTACTCACGATGTAACTGTCTCTCGACCAATTTTTCTTTTTGAGGATGGCGCCCATCACTTCTTCACTTTTCCCACGTGCATAAATCTCTGCATTATCGAAGAAATTAATACCGTTCTCATAGGCGATATCCATGAGTCTTTCAGCGACATCATCACCAATTTGTTTCCCGAAGGTTAACCACGACCCTAATGAAAGTCGGCTAATTTGCAAGCCTGATTTTCCAAGATTAGTATATTCCATTTTCTATAGTTTTTGTTTTTTGTTGTGAACTGTTCAGCCAATTCTTGTAGATTCCATTTGATCACCAACGAACCTGTGTAAAAGTTGATGTTTAGTAATTTATGTTCTTTTAAAATGAATATCGCCAAGATAATAGTATAAACTGGTTCCAAATTGATGCTTAAGGATACGGTAAATGCACCCAGTTTTTTGACAATTTCGATGGTCATTAAAAAAGCAAAGGATGTACAGACAACGCCTAAAAAAAGAAGCCATAGCGCATCTGACATCGACATTTTGAGCATTGGATAGGTCAGTTTCCCTGTGAACCAAAGGACGATACTAATGAAAACAATACCCGTGATCAGTTCATAAAGGGTAATGTAAGCGGACTCTACATCTTGAGCAATTCTACCGTTGAAAACAGAGAATAACGCCGCGAATAATGCAGATGCGAGTCCATAGTAAAGTGCTGTTCGTTCTTGTGCACTGAAGTCATTGGCCACAAAATAAATTCCGAAAATGACTAAAAGTCCAAAAAGAAACTCCATCCAGGAGAATTTTCTTTTCATCACAATAGGCTCTAGCCAAGTTACATGCAATGTGGTGGTAGAAAGACATAAAATCCCTAAGGATGCCGTTGAAAGTTGAATGCTATAGTAAAAGGTCATCCAATGTCCGGCGACAATCATTCCCACTAAAATAATTTTCCATGCGTGTTTTATAGGGAATGAAAAGGATTTTTTCATCCAAATAAAATAAAATGAAAGGAACATTGACGCAATAATCACACGATACCAAACAATAATGATGGCATCTAAGTGAATGAGTTTACCAAGAATCCCGGTAAATCCCCACATAAAAATGATCACATGCAACCAAATGTGATAGCGGTACTTTTGGAACAATGTTATTTCTTTTTACTCCACTCTTCAATGGATTGTTGATTCATTTTAACATAGTTTTGATCGCCATCTTTTTCTGCTTCAGCCAAAGAAATTTTTGCGGTTTCAATCGCTCCTTTGAAATCACCGTTTGCGGCTTGAATTTGCGATTTCAATCGCGTCATCCAATACGCACTAACACAAGGGCTTTTTTCATGTCAATTTGCTCCGTGAAGTAGTAACTTGCAGCTTGATTGTAATCATTTGCGGTAACGGAACTGCCTGACAGGGTCTTTTCAATGCTTTCCAATACTTTTACTTTCGTATTTAGCGTAAATGGAATAGAAACTTGTGTTTTATCCCAAGTGATGTTTAATACCGCGCTGTTAAATTCCATGGCATCAATCGTAATGCTCAAGTTTTCAGTAACCAGTGGCATTTTCTTCACTTTTGCGTTTACCGTTAATGCTACTTTCGACGTTTCCCATTTTTCTGGCAATCCCCAATTCGTTGTTTCGGTGTAAAAATCGATCACCCAACTGTCTGAATTCGGAGTAGCGAAAAGTGCATACGTACCAGCTTGTAATGTGTCTGATCCAAAAATCAGTAAATCACTCGTGGTAATTTTGGTGTTTTCATTTGCACCTAATCTCCATCTTTGTCCGAATGGAATCAATTCACCAAAAATTTTGCGTCCATTTACTGCCGGGCGAGAATAACTAATGCTAATATCTGTGAGTCCTGCTCGTTGCTCAACTTTTGCAATTGGACTTGCTTTTGGCGTTTGTACTTGTGCTTGTGCAAACAGGGAAATGCATACTAGGCTACTAAGAATTACTTTTTTCATATGTTTATTTATTTAGTTCTTTTTCTTGAATGGGATGGAGGTCAAAGTTTACTTCCACTTCCCAATTTGCTCTTATTTTAACAGGTGTATTGAATAACAACACTTCCTCGGCTAATGTTTTCGTTTCAGGTGAAATTGGATCCCATTTCCCATTTTCATTTCGGTCCATAAGGACTTTAAACGTGTATTCTCCAGGGAGTAAATTCGAAACAACGAATCGATTCGATTTTTGGATACTTAATTCCCTTATGACTTTGGATTTTTCAATCACTTGAATGATTCCTGCTGGGATAGTGTCAGAAAACAGCATGGTTAAATCACCGTATTCACGTTCTTGTTTCCACGAAAGTTCTTTTTGAAATCGATTGGAGACATTGCTTGTTTTTCCAATAATAGCTCCGTCAGAAAACGAGAAGTTTATCTTCATTGCATATTTCTTTGGACGTATTTTAAATTGATTTGCTAGATAATCGATCTCAAAATCTACAAGGCTACTATCATCCGCATTTCTCAAAATGATCTTGGATGTGTCGATCCACGAGATAAAATCGTTGCAAGAAAAGTAAAACCGCTCCTGAAAGCCCTCTTTTTCCATCAAGTTAATTGAAATTTTGGCGCTTTGTTGTTTCGGTGTATTTCTGACACTTATTGTATCTTGTTCGATGCTAATTTGAAGTTCCGATTCTTTCAATGCTCCGATGGAGATCAATAAGCTATCCTCTCCAATTCCGAGGAGTTCATTAATTCCAAGTTCTTTGCCATTTAATTGAATGGGCGTTTGTTTCATTTCAGCCGGATAGTGAATTCCAATAATTCCAGGAGGAATAACACGTGCGTTTTTTACTAGATCTAGCTGTGTCGGCAATGAAACGGCCATTTTCAAGGTGTCGTGAAAGGAGGAGTTTAAATGCAATGGTTCAAAGCGATAACCTTGCTTTTCAGTTAGTTGAATTTGTCCGTCTTGATTCACATCGACAAATGATTTCACAAAGTAATCACCTTCTTTCAAGGCCTCTAAAGAAACGAATCCTTTGGAATCACTCTGAGCAAAATAGCGCGGTTTCACATCCTCCCACTGCGCATACAAACCAATAGTGACTTTCGGTAAAAGTGCTTTGGAGTAAGCGTCATAAACGGAACAATGAAAACCCAACGAATCGATTGCTTTTCCCGTGGAAAAGGTGAATTTCATCAAGGAATCATTTCCTTCGGTCACATCTTTAACAGCGCCGTTTAAATATAAAGTATAGGTAGTATTTGGCACCAACGGCTGATCAAGAGAAATATCCAAGGATTTTCTGGTGAGCGTACTCGTTAATTTTGCATCCGCAGGAACAAGTACGATTTGTTCGTTAGGTTTATTTAATTCAACATACTCGTCAAACGAAAGTTGAATATGTTGAGCTTGAAAATTTAGCTGCTTGTCATGCAAGTTTGATTGCACAATCTGAGGCGCAACCTCATCCTTGGGTCCACCTGAAATGGTCCCGATTTGACCACAGGAAACAAAAAGGAAAACGGAACAAATTAATGCAAGGATACGAGCCATGTACAAAGTTGAGTTAAAAATTTGACATCCACTTCATCGAAGTCATTCAACTTGTCACTGTCTACATCGAGTACGCCAATGACTTCACCGGCCTTCAATAATGGAACAACCACTTCACTTTTGGACAAAGAACTGCAGGCGATGTGTCCAGGAAACGCTTCTACATCAGGTACTATAATCGCGTCTTTTTGCTCCCATGAAGCACCGCAAACGCCCTTGCCAAAGGAAATGCGGGTACACGCCAATGGACCCTGAAAAGGACCTAAAACAAGTTGTTCGTTTTCCACTAAATAAAATCCAACCCAAAAGAATCCAAACGTTTCCTTTAATGCCGCAGAGGTATTCGCCAAATTGGCAATCCAAGAAGACTCAGATTCTGTTAAAGCAAAAATCTGAGGCAATAATGCTTCATATTTTGCTTGTTTCGTTTCGCCAGAAATGATTATTTGCTCGGACATATATCAATTTTAGCAAATTTGACGTTTTTACTCCGATTAATCAACATTTTCAACTATATTCATCATATAAATCATACACCATGCTTTCACGAATTCAGTTTGACAAAGTTCTCTTTTTGGACATTGAAACAGTACCTCAAATTTATCAATACCAAGACTTAGACGAAAAGGGACAAGAGCTTTTTTACGCCAAGAATCGATTCCAAGTAAATCCCGAGAAGAATATCGAGACGATTTACAATGAAAAAGGAGGTATTTTGGCTGAGTTTGGTAAAATCGTGTGCATTTCTGTTGGAATGGTTCGAGAAACATCAACGGGAAAAACCATTCGATTGAAATCCTATGCCCACGATGACGAAGAAACCCTGCTTCGACAATTTAAAAAGTTATTGGAAGAGCATTACAACACAACGTATCATGTTATTTGTGGACATAACTCCAAGGAATTTGATATCCCATACATCTGTCGACGAATGCTCATTAATGGGATTTCTCTTCCAGGCATTTTAGATATTGCAGGCAAAAAACCTTGGGAAATTAATCATTTAGACACGTTGGAATTGTGGAAGTTTGGAGATTACAAGGCATTTACCTCACTTGCCTTACTGTGCCATGTATTTCAGATTCCGACACCAAAAGATGATATTTCCGGCGCAGATGTCGCACGCGTATATTTCGAGGAAAACGACTTAGATCGCATTCGCATTTATTGTGAAAAGGACGTGATTGCACTCATTCAGTTGTTGTTACGCATGCGCGGTGATGCGCTTGTAGAAGACGATAATATTTCTTCTGCCAATTAATGAGCGCAATGGATTTACCTTCGAAAGGTCTTTCTTTTCTAAACAATGACTAGCTTTAAACCCGAATCGAATAAAAATGACCGAAGACAAGATTATTCTTGGTATTGACCCTGGAACTACGGTAATGGGATATGGGCTCATTCATGTGAAAAAAAACCAACTTCACATGCTGAATTTTGGCATCATTCAATTGAATAAATTATCGAATCATCCGGATAAATTAAAACGAATTCTAGATCGATTGAACGGACTAATAGCAGAGTACAAACCAGATGAAATGGCGATTGAAGCACCATTTTTTGGTAAGAATGTCCAGTCGATGTTGAAGCTTGGCCGCGCACAAGGAGTCGCAATTGCTGCGTGCTTAAACCACAATATTCCTTTCGAGGAATATACACCCAGAAGAATCAAGCAGTCCATTACTGGAAGTGGTGCGGCGTCAAAAGAACAAGTTGCTGCCATGCTTCAAAAACTGTTGAATTTTCAAGATATGCCAAAATATTTGGATGCAACCGATGGATTAGCAGCAGCCGTTTGTCACCATTTCTCCAATGGAATCGGTGAACACAATAAAACAAAAGGTGATTCTTGGACGGCATTTTTAAGTGAGAATCCCAAACGTCTAAAGTCGAAATAGGTCATGAATACGGATCCAAGAGTTGATGCCTTTATTGAAAAATCAGCTGATTTCGCAAAACCAATATTGCTTGAATTACGCTCGATTATTCACGATGCACACCCTGAAATTCAAGAAACTTGGAAGTGGAGTTTTCCTACTTTTATGTACAACAATAAAATTATTTGTTCTTTTAGCGCCTTTAAAAAACACTGTTCATTTGGATTCTGGATGGCGGCGCAATTACCTGATCCAAATCAAATTTTGGAACAGATCGGAAAAACATCCATGGGTAGTTTAGGGAAAATAACTCAGTTAGCAGACTTGCCAGAGCGAACTATTTTAATCAGTTACATACAAACCGCGATCGAAATTTCGAAAAACGGCACCGTTTCCGCCAAGAAAGTTAAGCCCGCGCAAAAATGGATGAAAACAAGTATAGATTTTCAGGAATTATTTGCTGAGCATGACCAACAAGCAGTCTCTTTTGATGCATTGAGTGATGCGAAGCGCAAAGAATACATCACGTGGATAGAAGAAGCCAAAACGGAACCCACAAAAACGAAACGCATACAAACGATGATGGACAATCTTCTTGAGAATAAATCATTGCATTGGAAATACAATAAAAAATAATGTCAGAAATTAAAGTGTACACAGATGGTTCCTCTCGTGGAAACCCAGGTCCCGGTGGTTATGGTGCCATTCTCATTTTTGGAAATCAACGTAAAGAAATGTCCCAAGGTTTCCGAAAAACAACCAACAACCGCATGGAGTTAATGGCTGTCTGTGCCGCTTTGGAAAAAATTAAGTCAGATAAATACCCTGTTACCGTTTATTCTGATTCCAAATATGTCATCGATTCCATTACGAAAGGCTGGGTTTTTGGCTGGGTTAAAAAGGATTTTAAAGACAAAAAAAACAAGGACCTTTGGCTGCGTTATTTGCAGTCGCATAGCCGCTTTAAATTGAAGTTCGTTTGGGTAAAGGGACACGCAGGACACGCAGAGAACGAACGATGTGATGAACTAGCCGTTCAAGCCGCACTTCAAGGACCACACTCCATTGATGCCTTCTTCGAAAACGAAGTAAATTAAACCAATACCGATGAATACCATCGGGCAATTGAATCGTAATCTTCTTTTTTGCGCAGAGCAATGTCACGAACTTGTTCATCTGTAATTTTACCGAGTCCAAAGTATTTCGCATCTGGATGCGCAAAGTACCAACCGCTAACAGATGAGGCCGGTGTCATAGCTAGACTTTCTGTTAAGGAA
>JBEDJV010000123.1:0-5341 GCA_041172545.1 Bacteroidota bacterium
TTCCTTCGAGAAATGTTCTTTCTCCAAAGTGACCTTTGAAAAAGCGAAGTTGATCCAGACCTTTTTTAAATACAACGATTTAAAACGGGTGAAATTCATTGACTGTGAAGCCGACCAATTAACGTACGAATTGTTAAAACACGGCAAAGCGGATTTGACTGGGATCAAGTTGGTCACGGCTTAGCTTCGTTCCGGTTCATTTCTAGCACTTCTGAATCATCATTCGATACAGATTCTTATGGTAAACCGAAGAGGGAATCTAAAAAGTATATACCCCACCAATTACGGCAGAACTGACAAAAAGCCGATTGTATACATTGCCAACTTCACTGCCCACTCCAGAGAAGAATCGGTATCCTAATTTCCAGGACAAATGTTGGTTTGGAGCATAGTTGAAACCTACAAGGTAATCAATCGCGCCACCGGTTTTATCAATATAGAAAACATCACCATCAATCAAGAATCCAAGGTGATTCGGGCAGGAATAGTTCAAGTATGTATTAATTAATGGAACGAAGCCACGGTTGTAATTTCGTTCGTACACACTACCTTGTTTCAAGGAAAATTCTGCATCGCGGAAATTTAAAGTTAATCCGAGTCCGAGTTGGAATTGTTCGGAATGACAAAGCATGTAACGATATGTTAAACGGTAACCACTGAATTTATAAAAGCCCTCCACAGTTTCGCCTGGGGTGAATGTTTTACTGTTAAAAATAACCGTGTCTTGGAAAGATCCGGAACATGAATATTGCAAAGGTGCCGCTAACAAGCTAAGCACGTGACGGTTGGTTTTACCAAATTGATAACTTGCGCGCACACGTAAAAGAGGCTTAATGGGATTTTGAAAGTCCTTGGCATAGGAGATTAGAGTGCCTTCCAATCCATTTAAATCTCCCAAACTATTTTTCCACGAACTGCTGGCATCATTGCTATTTACTTTGATGAATCCAGTTTCTATGTCCATTGATAGTTGAGCATGGATCATGGTAGAACATCCGATAAGGCAGAGGAGAGTGTAGATTGATTTCACGAAAAATATTTTCATTCAAACACCAAGATAGGTTCATTGTTCACAGCAAACCAATCTTTCTATTTGTAATGATTTCATAAAGATGTGGATTTGTCTGGGATCAAGTTGGTGTCGGGTTAGGATATACCCTTGGGCATTAAACACTTTGAACGTTAGTTCAGAAAGACTTTCCGATTATTCCCTTTCTCCATCGCTTTCTCGAACTTCTTCCCCTTGAAAGTGTTATTTTTGTTACATGAATTCGAAAAAAGGCATTGCCATACTAGGATCAACTGGATCCATCGGAACCCAAGCGCTTGAAGTACTGGAAACGTATCCGGAATATTTTGACCTGCAAGTGTTAACAGCTGGAAAGAATGCCGACTTGTTAATCGAACAAGCACTCAAATACCACCCGAATTCTGTGGTGATTAGCGAAGAATCACTCTATCAAAAGGTGAAGGATGCACTTTGGGGCGAGGACATTCACGTATATGCTGGCGAACAAGCGCTTTGTCAAGTAGTGGAATCGAATGAAGTTCATACGGTACTCACGGCATTGGTCGGCTACGCGGGACTTAAACCAACGATTCATGCGATTGAAGCTGGAAAAACAATCGCTCTTGCAAACAAGGAAACGTTGGTCGTGGCAGGTGAACTGATCACGAAGTTGGCGAAGGAAAAAGGCGTGAACATTTATCCGGTTGACTCGGAGCATTCAGCAATTTTTCAGTGCCTCGTCGGAGAATTTCAGAATCCAATCGAAAAAATATATTTAACAGCTTCCGGTGGACCATTCCGTGGTTTCACCTATGAACAATTAAAGTCAGTGAGTTTGGCGCAAGCGCTTAAACATCCAAACTGGTCCATGGGGGCGAAAATCACCATCGACTCCGCGAGTTTGATGAATAAAGGACTCGAAGTCATCGGAGCGAAATGGTTATTTGGCTTGGACACCGATCAAATTGATGTGATTGTCCATCCGCAATCGATTGTACACAGTTTGGTGCAATTTGAAGATGGAAGTATGAAAGCGCAAATGGGACTTCCAGATATGAAACTTCCCATCCAATACGCGCTCACTTTCCCGCAACGACTTCCCACAAATTTCCCGCGTTTCAATTTCATGGATTACCCACAATTGACGTTTGAAGCGCCGGATAGAAAGGTCTTTAAAAACCTCGATCTTGCCTTTAAAGTCATGGACATGCAAGGAACAGCGGCCTGCTCGTTAAATGCGGCAAATGAAATCGCTGTGGATGCTTTCTTAAATGAAAAAATCAGTTTTCTAGAAATCGCAGAAATCAATCAGGCCGTGGTAGAAGCTGCGACCAACGTGTTGACACCAAGTTACGAGCAATACGTACTTGCTGACGAACATGCCCGCGAAAAAGCCCGCGAATTTATCGCTAAGCAGTCTTAAAAGAACGCGCGCAATTCCATGGAACCATTGTGTATGGTTCTTGAATTTCCGGAATCTCTTCCGCTGTATTGAAGCGTCATTTGTACGTTTTTGGACAAGGTGCGCTGGTATCCGATGGTCCACGTGTAATTGGTTCCTGGTTTGAGGGATTCCAAAAGTTCGTAACCAATGGCAGATTGTGCGGATCCTGTATAATTCAATTGAATGTATTTAAATTCTCCTTGGAATCCACCTTTTTCCGTTTGATTTTGCTTCCAGGTGAGTCCAAGTTCTTTGAGCATGCACGTTTCACCGCCGTAAAACACGTCATTTTGTTTGTTGGAAATCCTTCCCGTTAAAGCGTAGCGAGAATTTGTGGATCCTTGGTAGATCAAACTTTGCTGAACTTGTCGGTAGCCATAAACGTAGTTCCTTCCACTAGTGTAATCAGCTAAACTAGACTTTTTACCACTTTTCGCACTCGATTCAATGGAAAAAGTGGGATGAACATTCCATCGAAGCAGTATTTCTTGACTTTTTTGACTGCGGGCATCCTGTCCATTGGCCAATAAATTCTTCGTGTCATTTTGTTGAATTTGGTATTCAGCCGTAAAGACTTTCCCCATCCGATTGAAGAAAAGGGAATTGTTCATGGTCATCGATGAACTCAGTAAACTGGTGTTGGCGATGTCGTTGAAAAAGGGATTAAACGAACTTGCGGGATTAAATTCATCGACTTTTCGTTGCATGCGTAACCTTGCTTGATCGGAAAATTTCGCGAGTATTTTTTTCCATGTATTTTGATCGTTCCAAATGCGTTCTGGTCGCCAAAAAATACTTTGATTGTACTCGTTGGAAAAGGTGTTCGCGTAGTCACTACTTGGGATAAATACACGAATGTAACTCGCTTGATCAATGTACTGAGCGATTTCAAATTCATTTAAATCCTTGACACCGTCGTTGTTGTAGTCAATCCATGTGTATAGCCCTTGTCCGTCATTGACTTTCAAGTATTGAAACTGTCTTTTCTGTTCTAATCCGGATCCAACTTCATAGAAGGTGTTGATGGTCAATGCGTTTTTGAAAAAGCGACCTTCGTAATCAATACGTCCCACTAAGGAGTTTTCCGGAGTTTGCGGAAGCAGTACGCTATCAATAATTTGTAGCGAACGGTAGGCACTGAGGATGGTCAAACGTTGGTTTTTCAGCTGATTCCAGCTGAGTTCTGCTCCAGCGGTTTTTGCTTTAGCGGCATTTTTCAACTGCAAGGAATCACTGCGTTGATCGATTCGTTCGCGGTAATAAAGTTTATATTGATAGGAACTTGTGTCTGCATTGGAGAGGTAAAATTGGTAATCAAAGAACTGATAACTCATGGGATTCATAAACGCGTTATCCCGAAAGACATTGCGTTCGTGGTCATCCTTATAGCCGAGTTTGAGTTTGCCGAAATTCTTACTTATGTCAACTCGATGTCTAATAAATGAATTCGTATCCTCATTCAGTGCTGTTACAGCGGTCAGTGCACTGGCATCCCATGTTGCTTGCCAACTCTTTTCTTTCCACTTTCCTTCGGTGAACATCCGTGAACCATTAAATTCATTTCCGATCGTGAAGTTTTGAGCGGCTAATGACATCGCTCCTTTCTTCTTTTCGGCAAGGTTGACTCCAGCATTTACACTCCGTTGAAATCCACTTAGTTGCTTATTTCTGGTATTCCAATCTCGGTCGAATTCCACTTTTCGGTATTGTTCAATGGGACTAAAATGCTTGCTTAAATATTCAAATTCAAGAAAGGTTTCTACGGATAGATCTTGCCATTCGTCCTTTTTCATGGGAATATGCTGCACCAGTTTGGAGCGGTTCGAGAATCCTTGGTCATCTTGCGATCCAACACGTGAAAAGGTGTTGAGGTCATTGGTGGTGTAGGCCAATTCTGATTCGATGCGCATGTTCGGTTTTATGTTGACGAAGAATCCGCTGGAAACCATTTGTTTACGCTTCGGCGTAATCACGCTTCGCTTGGGAGAAAAGTCACCTTGTGGCACTCCAGAAACAGGAGCAATCCACTTGTACACTTTCCCAAGGGCATTGTACGAATCCAGCACATAATCGCCTTTGTTTTGTCCAACATACTGAAAAGAAGCGCGGTAATGAGCAAGCGCTGGATCAACGCTAAAAACCAAAACAGAATCAAAGGTCATTGAATCGATTAATTGATACAATAATTGATTTTCGCTGTAGCCAACCGAATCTATGCTGTTCACCATTGCTTGCGATAAATCATCCCCAATTTGGGACAAACCATACTTTTGTGAGCTGCTTAAGTCCTGTTGAAGGGATTGATTTTTAGCGTCTTGCTCACTGTAAGCATTAAACCACACTTGTGCTTTTTTTAATTCAATTCTTGTGGCACTTTGAAGCAAAGAACGTGCATAGTTCTGATCGGAGTACTGAAATTCAGCAACAATGCGGGTGTCCTTCGTGATCAAATGGCGTGAGGTGAAGACTAGTTCGGAGGTGTTGTAATCGATCGTGTAGTCGAATTCTTGTCCGCGCACCAACAATTTCCCATCGATGTATATTCGTTCTGTACCGGAAAGAATGGTGATAAAGGGTTCGTTTTCCGCACCTCGCAAGCGATATGGACCTTGATTGGCTTCCACACCTTGAATGATTTGTCGGTTGAATTTTCCTTTGGAGAGCGCGACGCTATTTTGGGTAAACCACTTGGCATCAGTGGCTGTTTTCCCTTGGAATTCTGAACTGATTCCTTGTCCACGTTTTTTGTAGTTCATGAAATATCCGGTCGGTTTGGACAGCCAAAAATCTCCGGTGATTAATTTAAATTGATCGTTGGACAATTGTATGTACACTTGATCGAATTCTTGAAGTTTGTTGGTGTTCCCATCTGCTTGAATGGGAATGTT
>JBEDJV010000124.1:0-5268 GCA_041172545.1 Bacteroidota bacterium
CAAGAAGTGAGGCCTCACGGGATTCGCAAGCTAATTGATAGTCCGCAAGAACTTGTTTTTTGAATGATTCAAAATCCATTTGATCTTGCGCGTTGGGTGCTTTTTCTTTTGCCATTGTTGATTGTAATCGTATGCAAATATAAGGAAAAGCCGTGGCGTTTTTGTATGGAATTTTTTAGCAATTTTGTGTAGCAATTATTGTCCTATGAAATTAGAATTGTGTGCCGCATCAATCGAAGCCGTTTCCTTGGCGAAATCTCTTGATTTTGATCGCATTGAACTTTGTCAGAATTTAGAGCAGGGTGGACTCACGCCATCAGCGGGAATGATTCGTTTTTCGCAGGAACTTGGGATGGAGACACATGTGTTGATTCGCCCAAGAGCAGGTGGATTCTGTTATTCCAACGAAGAATTGGCGGTGATTGAACGCGATTTGGCCTTTTGTCAAAGTGAGGGAGTCAAAGGAGTGGTCATCGGTTTGTTGAAATCGAACTTCGATTTGGATAGCGAGCAATTGTCTTACTTTAAAGAGAAATTCCCAGATTTTATGTGGACCTTCCACCGCGCGTTCGACGAAAGCATCGACTGGAAACGTTCCATGGATTTATTGATTAAACTTGGGTTTCATCGTATTTTGACCTCTGGATTCGCGAGCCACGTGGACATCGGACTTCCGATTTTGAAGGAAATGCGGGCGTATGCTGATGGACGCATTGAAATCATGGCCGGAGGAGGAGTGAATGCGGGGAACATTGCCAAAATTGCACGTGAGGCTCAACCGGATGCCATCCATTTTTCAGGAACGAGTAAAGTTCTATTGGATGAGGATTCCGCCTTCTCCGAAACGATTTTAAAAGTGGACGAACACCGTGTGAATCGCATCTTGGAATCAGTGCGTATGACCTTGAAATAGATTATCCGGTTTATTTACAGTACCTTTGTACAAATCCTGGGTCAATCATTAATGTATTTGTTCAACCGTAGGATTGAATATCTATATGAAATTTAATGAATTAAATCTTTTAGAGCCGATTTTAAACGCTCTTACCAAACAAGGTTATACCGAACCAACCCCAATCCAACAACAAGCCATACCATACGTTCTCGAAGGAAGAGATGTCATGGGTTGTGCGCAAACAGGAACAGGAAAAACAGCGGCATTTGCCATTCCAATTATTCAACGCATTCATGCTTCAAAACAAGCGGATAACTCGAATAAAATCAGGGCTTTAATTGTGACGCCAACGAGAGAGTTAGCGATTCAAATTGAAGAAAGTTTCAAAAATTACGGAAGTGAATTGAAATTGCGCTACACCGTTATTTTTGGTGGAGTCAATCAGTCACAACAAGTAAACCGATTGAAAAATGGAGTCGATGTGTTAATCGCAACGCCAGGACGCTTATTGGACTTGCAACAACAAGGATTCATCAAACTAGGAAACCTAGAGATTTTTGTGTTGGATGAAGCCGATCGTATGTTAGACATGGGATTCATTCACGACGTGAAGAAAATCATCAAAATGATTCCAGCGAAACGTCAAACCTTGTTCTTCTCCGCAACGATGCCGAAAGAGATTACCTCTTTAGCGAATTCAATTTTAACGGACCCAGTGAAAGTGGAAGTGAATCCCGTTTCATCGACTGCAGAAATGATTGAGCAGGCCTTGTACTACGTAGATACACCAGCGAAAAAAGATTTGTTGGTACACGTATTGAAAGAAACGACCGCACCAAGTGTGTTGGTTTTTTCTCGTACGAAACACGGAGCAGACAAAATCGTGAAGTTATTGGCGAAAAACAAAGTAACTGCGGAAGCCATTCATGGTAACAAATCACAGAATGCACGTCAACGCGCTTTGTCTAATTTCAAGGATAAAACGTCGCGTGTATTAGTCGCTACGGACATTGCAGCACGTGGAATCGACATCGATGAGTTATCATTTGTGATCAACTACGACATTCCGAACATTCCAGAAACGTATGTACACCGCATTGGACGTACAGGACGCGCAGGAGCATCTGGAATTGCTGTTTCCTTCTGTGATAAAGAGGAGCGCAAGTACATTCGCGACATTCAAAAATTAATTTCCTTGGAGATTCCAGTGGTGAACAATCATCCCTTCGCGAGTCGCTAATTAGAACTTTATAGAAAATAAAAAAGGAGCCCTAAAGCTCCTTTTTTTATGTCCTTACATTTGGTTTAAATTAAACCGCTGCAATTTTATCTGAAACGTATTCTCCAGCTTTCAATTTACCAACGATTTTAGAGAAACATTCGATGGTATATCTTACATCTTCTAAAGTGTGTGTCGCAGTTGGAATCAAACGAAGGATGATCATTCCTTTTGGAACTACTGGATAAACAACCATCGAACAGAATACATTGTAATTCTCACGTAAGTCGTAAATCAAGTTTGTCGATTCTGGAATGGATCCATTCAAGTAAACGGGTGTTACACATGTGTTTGTTGGGCCAATCTCGAATCCAGCATCTGTCAATCCTTTTTGCAACGCTTCGGTGATCTCCCACAATTTCGCTTTGTATTCAGGATGATTTCTCATTAACTCTAAGCGTTTCAACAATCCAACTACCAATGGCATTGGCATTGCTTTCGCGAAGATTTGTGAACGCATGTTGTATCGTAGGTATTCTACCACTTGCTCATCTGATGAAATGAATCCACCGATCAACGCAAAGGATTTCGCGAAAGTACCGAAGTAAATATCGATTCCATCTTGACAACCTTGCTCTTCACCTGTTCCACCACCGTTTGCACCAAGTGTACCGATACCATGTGCATCATCCACAAACAAACGGAAGTTATATTTTTGTTTTAAATCAACGATTTCTTTAACGATTCCTTGGTCTCCACGCATTCCAAATACTCCTTCTGTAATCACAAGGATTGCTCCTCCTGTTTCAGCCGCTAATTTTGTTGCGCGTTGCAATTGTTTTTCACAATCTTCTAAATCATTGTGTTTGAAAACGAAACGTTTTCCCATGTGCAAACGCACACCATCAAGGATACATGCATGAGATTCAGCGTCATATACGATTACATCGTGACGGTCTACTAAACAGTCAATCGCCGAAACCACCGCTTGATAACCGAAGTTACAAAGGATCGTACTTTCTTTGTTAACGAATGCGGATAATTCACGCTCCAATTGTTCGTGGTAATCTGAGTTTCCACTCATCATACGCGCGCCCATTGGTGAACCTAATCCGAACTCAGCCGCTGCTTCACCGTCCACTTTTCGTACTTCTGGATGATCAGCCAATCCTAAATAGTTGTTCAATGACCAATTTAAACGGGTTTTTCCACGGAAAATCATGTGTGGGCCAATTGGACCTTCTAATTTCGGGAAAGTAAAATATCCATGAGATTCTTTCGCGTGTTGTCCAATAGGTCCGCGATTCGCCTGAATTTTTTCGAAAATATCTGCTGACATGTAATGTATTTTTATGCAAAGTTAAAGGATTCTTGCTTTGTGTATTCCGGACAATGTGTATTTTATCAACAGATAAATACACAATTTGCCTTCTACGAGCGCTTTGAGCTTAATTTATCGGCTAAAAACTTGGCCGTTTCTGTGTTGTTCGCTAAAACCATTCCTTCTGGAGTCCCTTCGAAGAGTAATTGTCCACCTAATTCCCCGCCTGTTGGACCTAATTCAATGATGTGATCAGCACATTTGATGACTTCCATGTTGTGCTCGATGACAAATATCGAATGTCCACGGTCGATCAATGCGTTAAATGCAATTACTAATTTATCAATGTCGTAAAAATGCAAACCTGTCGTTGGTTCGTCAAATATGAACAGGGTAGGAGGTGCTTGTGTTCCTTTCGAAAGGAAGGAGCCCAGTTTAATGCGCTGCGCTTCTCCACCACTCATCGTACTCGAGGATTGTCCAACTTTTAAATAACCTAAGCCGACATCGACCAATGGCTGAATCTTCTCGACGATTTTCGCGTCCAAGCGATCTTGACCATCTTTGAAAAACGCCAAGGACTCATCCAAGGTCATTTCTAAGATATCGTAAATGGATTTTCCGCGGTATTCTATTTCTAAGGTTTCGGACTTGTAGCGCGTTCCTTTGCAGGCTTCACAATTCAGGTGGACATCTGCCATAAATTGCATAGCCACAGTGATGCTTCCCTCGCCTTCGCACATCTCACAGCGTCCACCTTCGACGTTGAAACTGAAGAAGCCGGGTTTGTATCCACGCATTTTAGCAAGTTGTTGTTTTGCAAATAGTTCACGTATGTCATCGAAAGCTTTAACGTAAGTAATTGGATTGCTTCGTGAGGACTTTCCAATGGGATTCTGGTCGACAAATTCGACGTGTTTAATCGTTTTTAAGTCTCCTGTAATTCCGTCGCATTTTCCGATAAGGTCACCGCTTAATCCAAGTTCTTTTCGGATGGATGGATACAGCAAGGATTTAATCATCGTCGATTTTCCAGATCCCGAAACACCTGTGATGCATACGAGTTTGTTCAAGGGGAAATCTATCGTGAGGTTCTTTAAGTTGTTTTGACGTGCGCCGTGTAGTGTGATGCGGTTTTTTCCACTGCGTCTCTTTTGTGGGACAGGAATTTCCTTGATTCCTAATAAATACTTCGCTGTTAAGCTGTCTTTCGCATCGATGAGTGCTTTATAGTCTCCTTGGAAAACGACTTCTCCGCCATGTGATCCTGCGAGTGGACCAATGTCTAAGATTTCATCCGCAGCCATCATGATTTCTTCCTCGTGTTCAACGACAATCACCGTATTTCCTAGTGACTTCAGGCGATTGAGTACCACAATCAAGCGTGCGGTGTCTTTTGGATGTAGTCCAATAGAAGGTTCGTCCAAAATGTAAATCGATCCCACTAAACTGCTTCCCAATGAAGTAGCAAGGTGAATACGCTGTGATTCTCCACCAGAAAGCGTGTTCGCGCCTCGGTTTAAACTTAAGTACCCGAGTCCAACGTCTTGGAGGAATCCTAATCGCTGCTGAATTTCCGGGAGAATGTGCTTGGAAACTTGACGGTCGTATTCGCTTAATGAAAGTCCTTGAAAAAACGCTGCGGCATCATCAATGGATTTCAAGACAATGTCCTGAATCGAACAGTTGTTTATTTTGACATAAGCAGCGTCACCACGCAAACGTGTCCCTTTGCATTCCGGACAACTTGTCTTTCCGCGGTACCGGGAAAGCATGACGCGGTATTGTATTTTATATGTTTGACTTTCAATGAATTTGAAGAATCTATTTAAA
>JBEDJV010000125.1:0-8823 GCA_041172545.1 Bacteroidota bacterium
GCGCAAATGATTCATTGTGCGTGACAATCACGAAGGTTTGTTTGAATTCCTCGCGTAATTGAAAAAACAACTCATGCAATTCTTGCGCGTTTTTGGTGTCCAAGTTTCCAGATGGCTCATCCGCAAAGATTACCGCAGGTTGATTCATCAAGGAACGACAAACCGCGACACGTTGCTGCTCACCACCGGATAATTCGGATGGCTTGTGCGTGGTGCGGTGTCCAATGTTCAATTTTTGAAACAAGTGCTGTGCGCGTTCTTCCGCTTCTTTTTTGCTTTTTCCGCCAATTAACGCCGGCAACATGGCATTTTCTAACGCGGTAAATTCGGGTAGTAATTGATGAAATTGAAAAATGAATCCAATGGAGGTATTTCGGAAATCCGCTAGTCCTTTGGATGAAAGGGTGAATGGATTGACGCCATCAATGAGTAATTCACCTTGATCTGGACGATCCAAGGTTCCTAATATTTGTAGCAAAGTCGTTTTACCAGCGCCGGATGATCCAACGATGGAAATTACTTCACCAGAAGCAACAGTTAAGTCGACGCCTTTCAGAATGGAAAGGTCTCCGTACGCTTTTTGTATGCCTGTTGCCTTTAGCATTTAGTCTAGTTTTAGGTTGTGACCCATTTTGTCTCGCTTCGTCTCTAAGTAATGCTGGTTGTGTACATTACTTGCTATTTCCAAGCCGACATTTTCAACGATTTCTAATCCGTAGCCAATTAATCCGGTACGTTTCTTAGGGTTGTTGGACATCAAACGCATCTTCGAAATTCCGATGGAACGGATGATTTGTGCACCAATTCCATAATCTCTTTCGTCCGCTTTGAATCCAAGTTTCTCGTTTGCTTCGTAGGTATCTAAACCTTCTTCTTGCAATTTGTAGGCTTTCAATTTGTTCAATAGTCCGATTCCACGTCCTTCTTGATTCATGTAGACAATCGCGCCTTTTCCTTCTTTTTCAATGACTTCCATTGCTTTGTGCAATTGTGGTCCACAGTCGCAACGACAAGAACCAAAAATGTCTCCGGTCAAACAAGAGGAGTGCACGCGAACCAACACTGGTTCATCTTTGTCCCATGATCCTTTTGTCAAGACCAAGTGATCTTGGTCATTGCTCGTGTCTTTGAACGCGCGTAATTGGAAATCACCGAATTCCGTAGGCATGTGAACGGAAACTTGTTCTTCAATCAAGGACTCGTGTTCGACACGGTATTTGATTAAATCCTCAATGGAAACGATTTTTAAGTCGAATTTTTTCGCGATTTCAATTAAACTTGGGACACGTGCCATCGTTCCATCTTCATTCAAGATTTCAACGATTACACCTGCTTCTTCAAATCCAGCTAAACGGGATAAATCCACCGCTGCTTCTGTGTGTCCAGCGCGACGTAAAACGCCTCCTTTTCGTGCACGCAAGGGAAAAATGTGTCCTGGTTTTCCTAATTCTTCTGGACGGATGCTTGGGTCAATCAAGGCTAAAATCGTTTTAGAACGATCGCTTGCAGAGATTCCGGTTGTACATCCGTGTCCAATTAAATCGATGCTCACCGTAAATGGTGTTTCGTAGGCAGCAGAATTGCTTTGTACCATCATTTCTAAGCCCAATGCATTGCAACGTTCTTCACTGATGGGAGCACAGATGAGTCCGCGTCCGTGAGTCGCCATGAAATTGATGACTTCTGGTGTTGCGTTTCTCGCTGCTGTTAAGAAGTCGCCTTCGTTTTCACGTCCTTCGTCATCCACGACAATGACAACGCGTCCTTGTTGGATTTCGATAATGGCTTCTTCGATCGTATTTAATTGAAAATTCATGTGCTAAAAATAAGGATTTTATTGGGATGAGGCTTCGCTGAGAAGCATCAAGCAATGCGTTTAAGTGTTTCTAAGTAATAGTTCCAAAACTTCTGTACGGATGAAATTTGTACTTTTTCATCTGGAGAGTGTGCCGCACGAATGTTTGGTCCGAAAGAAATCATGTCGACTCCTGGTAATTGTTTTCCAAGGATTCCACATTCCAATCCAGCGTGACATGCTTTTACTTTTGGTGTTTCTTGGAACATTTCTGTGTAGAGATTTTCCATCAAGCGCAAAACGCCTGAATTCGGATTTGGTTTCCATCCTGGATAATCTCCCGTTTGTTCTACCTGACATCCAGCATTTTCAAAGGCACTGCGCATCACCATGCACACTTCGCGCTTCGTTGATTCCACACTGCTTCGTTGCAAGGATTGTGAAACAAAACTTCCGTCCTTGATGATGATTCGCGCCAAACTTGAAGAGGTTTCTACCAATCCAACGATGTCTGGACTCATTCTGTAAACGCCATTGTGAACGGAACTAAGTACAGAGATGATTTTTGTAAAATCGCTCGTTGCCATAGCTTGTTCAGCAGTCGTTGTGGCTTGAAGCTCAAATTGACAATGTGGTTCGATGCTGCTATATTCTTCTTTCAATGTTGCAGATACCTCAGCGAAAACGGCTTTCACTTTGGCTACATCCGTACTGGAAATAACGGCGGTAGCTTCACGTGGAATGGCATTGCGCAAACTTCCTCCATCGAAGGAAATCAATTGGATATTCGTCGCTTGTTTCATTTCCCAAAGGATTCTCGCCATCCATTTGTTTGCGTTTCCACGTCCTTTATCGATGTCCATTCCGGAATGACCACCTAATAAACCACGAATGGAAAGAGTTAAGGTTTCTCCTGCTACAGGAACTTGTTCGTAGGTGTATGTGGTATTTGTGTCAATTCCTCCGGCACAACCAATGGAAAGTTCATCGTCGTCTTCAGTGTCAATGTTCAATAAAATCGATCCACTCAAAAAGCTTGGGTCCATTTTGATGGCTCCAGTCATTCCCGTTTCTTCATCGATGGTAAAAAATGCTTCAATGGCTGGATGAGGAATATCTGTCGAAGATAAAATCGCCATGATCGCAGCCACTCCGATTCCGTTGTCAGCACCTAAAGTTGTTCCGTTTGCACGTACCCAATCACCATCGACAATCATTTCAATTCCTTGTTGATCGAAGTCGAATGTCGTATCTGCATTTTTTTGATGCACCATGTCCAAGTGCGCTTGAAGAATAACGGTTGGACGATTTTCCATTCCAGCAGTTGCTGCTTTGTAGATGTACACGTTTCCAATCGCATCTTCTGCGGTTTTCAAGTTCAAGGATTTACCGAAATCCACCATGAATTGACGTACGCGTTCTTCTTTTTTTGAAGGACGTGGAACGGCATTTAAATCAGCAAAGTGATTCCATAGTGCACTTGGTTGTAGTTCTCTTACTGACATACTTATGGGAATTTAGGGTATTGTAAAAAATCAGGATCTCTTTTTTCAAGGAAGGCGTGTTTACCTTCTTGCGCTTCTTCGGTTAAATAATAGAGTAGGGTCGCATCGCCAGCCAATTCCATTAAACCGTGTTGTCCGTCCAACTCAGCATTCATCGCACGTTTGATCATGCGAATGGCCAATGGACTTCTTTTCATGATGGTGCGTGACCATTCAACAACGGTATCTTCTAATTGGTCAAATGGAACAACTTTGTTGACCATACCCATTTTCTCTGCTTCTTCCGCCGTATATTGGTTACACAAGAACCAAATTTCACGTGCTTTTTTCTGTCCGACGTGTCTTGCTAAATACGAGGAACCGAATCCACCGTCAAAACTTCCAACTTTCGGTCCAGTTTGACCAAAAATCGCATTTTCTGAGGCAATCGTTAAGTCACATACAACGTGTAATACGTGTCCACCACCAATCGCATACCCATTCACCATGGCAATCACGGGTTTAGGAAGTGAGCGAATGGCTTTGTGTAAGTCGAGTACATTTAAACGAGGAACGCCATTTTCAGAAATGTATCCACCGACACCTTTGACGTTTTGATCTCCACCTGAACAGAATGCTTTGTCGCCTTCTCCGGTAAATACCACGACATTGATGTCTGGACGCTCACGACAAATGTTCATCGCATCTAACATTTCAAAGTTCGTCTCTGGACGAAACGCATTGTAAACGCGTGGACGATTAATCGTGATTTTACCAATTCCTTCGAAGAACTCGAATTTAATGTCTTCGTATTTTTTAATTGTTTGCCAATTACGCGTAGCCATAAAAAAAGTTTTTGCAAAGGTACAACATCCGACGTCAATGGAATGTTTCTTTTGGAAGAAATTATCTATCCAATTCTGACAGATGTCATGCTCAAACTTCCGGCTAAAAGTGCGTCGTTGAACAGGTTCAATTCTTCGTCTTTGGTTTTTAATCCAAGGGAATAGAGTAGGGGGATGTAGTGGTCTGGTGTTGGAACAGCAAGCTGCATCGCACTTGGACCTTTTTGGTAATCGATGATGGCTTGGAAATTTCCGTCCACCAAATGTTGATTGATGTACGATCTTGCTTCCATTGCCCAATCGTATCCGTAACCAATGTCGTTGATGCGACCAAAGTCCACGCGGCCTAGGTTGTGAACGATGTTTCCACTACCAATAATCAGGACTCCTTTCTCACGCAAGGTTTGTAATTGTTTGGCTAAATCAAAATGCCATTGCATCGGTTTTCCGTAATCGATGCTCAATTGAATGACCGGAATATCCGCTTCTGGATAAAAATGTTTGAGTATGCTCCATGTTCCGTGATCCAATCCCCAGGCATCGTCTAAATCGACATGGGTTGGCGCCAATAATGTCTGTGCTTCTTTCGCCAATTCTGGACTTCCGGGAGCGGGATATTGCACATCAAACAAGGCTTGAGGAAATCCACCGAAATCGTGGATGGTTGGCGGCATGGACATCGCTGTTAGCTTGGTTCCATTTGTCAGCCAATGTGCCGAAATACAGAGAATCGCATTTGGTTTCGGAATCGACTTCGCCGCAGTTCGGAATCCTTGCACGAATTGATTTTCTTCAATCGCATTCATTGGACTTCCGTGTCCTACGAAGAGAACGGGCATTTTTGGTGTTTTTGAAAATCCGTGTGATATGCGATTTAAATCAGCTAAACTTGTCATGCTAAGTCCTATGGTGGATAATCCGATGAGTTTGAGGAAGGTTTTTCGTTCCATGTGTCAAAGGTACGAGTGATTGGTTTTTCAATCGCTTGATATACGTTAAGACTTACGTTCTTAATTTATTTGAATTTCATCTATGAAAATCCACGGCATGTTTCCTTCGCCGGGAAGACCCGAAGGGATTGTTGGTGAACCCGTAATGGTTAATCGAAGGATTTCTGAGTTTGGAGCATATCTATCTAGGCTTACTCCTTCGCCCATGCCGATTCCATTGTTTCGTTTGGGTAATACGGATGCGATTTCTAATTGAAAAGGCGCATGGATCCAACTGTTTTCGTCTTGCAGAAAACTCACCTTTACTTCGTTGATCTTGGTTATTTTCCCTAAGTCAATTTCTAGTACGATGACATTTGTGTCAAATCCAATCCACTCATGTCCTTTCCACGGACGCGCACCGTATTGTCCATCGAATAAAACAACGTCACTTGCATTGTATTTTGGACTCGGTTGGGTGATATAGTTTACTTTTGCTCCAAGTCCTAGGTGATTCGTGATGACAATGTGCTGCGTAATGCTTGGGTCCTCCGGATGAATGGTGAATTCAGCATTTTTGGTTTTCTTTTTCGTGCGCATTACGGGAAATGAAAGCGTTGATTCCTTCAGCTTTCCATCTTCGATTAACATTCCGGTGGACTGTAATTCGATGCCGGTATTGGTGCGAATGGTTTTCAAGGACGCTTTCAAAGCACTTTTGGAATAGTTGACTTTCCAATGATCCATTAGTGGGAAATGTGTTTGAACCAGGACACTTAGAAAATCGGGGTATTTCAATCTATTCGTGCTCCACAAGGATTCACTCAAAGCTATCGCACGTGGATACGTCATGTACTCGACTTTGGAAAAAGTAGCGATATATTCGGTCCAGATGTTGGCTTGTCCACCTAAAATGTAAGCAGCTACTTCCGGACTTGCATCCGCAGGACAAGGATTAAACGAAAGCACTTTTTCGAGTGAGGTATATCCGCCAATCGCCAACGGCTCATCTTTTCCTTTTCCTTGGTAATGGTCGAAATAACAATGAGATCCAGGCGTCATCACGACATAGTGTCCTTGCTTTGCCGCTTCAAGTCCACCATCGAATCCACGCCACGACATCACCGCAGCATTTGGGGAAAGTCCTCCTTCGAGGATTTCATCCCAACCAATCATTGTCTTTCCTTTGGAGGTAACAAACGCGTCCATTTGACGAATGAAATAACTTTGCAATTCGTGTTCGTCCTTCAGGTGATTTGCGGACATGATTCCTTGACATTTTGGACAATTGTGCCAACGTGTTTTTGGGGCTTCGTCACCGCCGATGTGAAGGTATTCACCAGGAAACAATGGAATGACTTCCGCTAAGATATCCTGCAAGAATTGAATGCTTTCCGGTTTGGAGCAGAAGATGTCATCGAAAATGCCCCAAAGTCCTTCCACGCCTTGTTGTTTTCCCGTACACGAATATTCAGGATACGCCGCTAAAGCCGCGCGTGCATGTCCGGGCATTTCGATTTCAGGAACAATGGTCACATATTTCTCCGCTGCGTAGGCCACGACCTCTTTGATTTGTTCTTGCGTGTAGAATCCACCGTAGCGTTCGTTGGTATAGGTTCTTGGAGTCGTGGTGTAATGTTCGTTCACGGTACTGTCTCTCCATGCACCGATTTCCGTCAATTTTGGATACTTCTTAATTTCAATGCGCCATCCTTGGTCATCGGTTAAATGCCAGTGGAAGGTATTGAATTTGTAGAAGGACATTAAGTCGATGAAACGTTTTACTTCCTCCACCGTGAAAAAATGACGTGCGACATCTAAATGCAGTCCACGCCACTGGTAATTCGGATAATCCTTAACAAAACACTTTGGCAAAGCGAGTCCATTTTCGTTGCGCTTCATCAATTGCATGAGGGAAGTCATCGCATAATAACACGACGCATCGCTTGAATAGGAAATCGTAATGCGCTCCGCGACATTGATGCTGTAGGAATCTTGTTTGACATTCTCCAATTTCTTGAAATTCACCATTCCATTTTGAACATCGGTTGAAATGGTTAATCCATGAAAGGTCTCTCCGAGAAATTTGAATTGCGCGAGAAGTCCGGGATGGATTTCCGAAGGATTCACCGTTAAGGCTTGGTTGATTTGAAATGACCCTACACTTTGAACGTAGGTTACAGGAGAGGGAAGAATGCTCGAGATTTGTCCGTAAACAGGAACAATCATCCAGCAAAATAGAAAGTAAATTGCATTTTTCATCCCTTAAAATTAGGTGTTTTTTGTCTGCTTTTTGTCCTTCGAATTGAAAATTAACCTCCTGCCTCCGTTCAATTCATTAACTTTGTCCAAAATCAACGAATGAAAGTCTACAATAACATCCTCGAAACCATTGGGAATACGCCATTGGTACGCATCAATAAACTAACCGCTGATATTCCTGCTCAAGTTTTCGCGAAAGTAGAAACAACGAATCCAGGAAATTCTGTCAAAGACAGAATGGCGTTAAAAATGATTGAAGATGCGGAAGCAGCAGGATTGTTGAAGCCAGGTGGGACGATCATCGAAGGAACATCCGGAAATACCGGAATGGGCTTGGCCTTGGTGAGCATCATGAAAGGATACAAGTTGATTTGTGTCTTGAACGACAAACAATCCAAAGAGAAGATGGACATCCTTCGTGCTGTAGGCGCTGAAGTAGTGGTTTGTCCGACTGCAGTTGAGCCAACGGATCCACGTTCTTATTATTCTGTATCTCGTCGTTTGGCACAAGAGATTCCAAATTCTTGGTACGTTAATCAATATGATAACTTATCAAACCGCCAGGCGCATTACGAATCCACTGGTCCCGAGATTTGGGAACAAACCGAAGGAAAAGTGACACACTTCGTAGT
This sequence comes from Bacteroidota bacterium, assembly GCA_041172545.1. GTDB lineage: Bacteria > Bacteroidota > Bacteroidia > Flavobacteriales_D > Crocinitomicaceae > UBA952. Next base: position 7,948 of record JBEDJV010000125.1, read on the forward strand.
CGGTGTTGGAACGGGTGGAACCATTTCTGGTGTTGGAAAATACTTGAAAGAAAAAAATCCAAATATCAAGATTTGGGGAATTGATACCTATGGATCCGTATTTAAAAAGTACAAGGAAACAGGGATTTTCGATGAAAACGAAATCTATCCATACATTACCGAAGGAATCGGCGAGGACATTCTTCCCGCGAACGTAGACTTCGATGTAATTGACTTATTTGAAAAAGTAACCGACAAAGATGCGGCGGTTTACACGCGTAGAATTGCCCGTGAAGAAGGAATTTTCGTTGGAAACTCTGCTGGTTCGGCGATCAAAGGATTGATTCAATTAAAAGATCAGTTGACAGCAGACGATTTGGTGGTGGTTTTATTCCACGACCATGGAAGTCGCTACATTGGGAAAATATTCAACGACGAGTGGATGCGCGAACGTGGATTCTTAGAAGAAAACATCGTTACGGCAGCTGACTTAGTAGCGAAACATGCCGACAAACCATTGGTTTCATTGTATGCAGAGGAATTGGTCTCACATGCGATTGCGAAAATGCGCAACTTCGGCATCAGTCAAATTCCAGTGATGAAAGACGGCGTGTTTGTTGGTTCCATCGACGACAGTCATGTGTATCAATTGTTGGTCGAAGATCCAGCGTTGCGTGACGCACCGATTTCGTCCATCATGAACGCACCTTTTCCAGTGGTAAATCACGCGACGCACATCGAAGATATTTGCAAGTTAATCAACAAGCAAACGCCGGCGGTATTGGTTCACTTGGAGAACGGTAAATACCACATTGTTTCTCGTTACGACGTCATTTCAGCGATTTCTTGATGATTGGAAGAAATTTCGTGGATCAAATGGGACGAAAAGTACATGTT